>NZ_JBZQJF010000022.1:0-22351 GCF_059905295.1 Mangrovibacterium sp. | reverse complement strand
CGAATTCGTTCGTATTCTTCTTTCGGTATAAAATGAAACTTAGTGTATTCTGTGCTTTCCAGTCGCCCAAGGAAAATACCGGTACCATCGTAAACGGCAATCGTTCGTTCCTCGTGATCATCCTGCATAGCCAGCCAGGCCGGTAAGATTGTCATCGCTGCAAAAATAAACGGAACCAGCAGCGTCATAATAATAAACGACTTCTTACGAACACGGGTAAGATATTCACGTTTCAGAATTAATAATGCTTTGTTCATGGCTTATTTCTTTTGGTTGGCTTGTTCAACAACTTGAATAAATACTTCATTCATACTCGGAATCACCTCACGGAAAGCTGAAATATCCAGACGGGAAGTCAATTTTTCGAGTACCTCGCGATTACTTTCACCATCGGATTTACGGAATTTTACCAGCTGCCGGTTTCCACGGATATCGGTTTCGAGCAATTGGAAACCGTTCGCCCTAAAAACAGGGCTTAAGTCACCTAATTCCAATGTTTCTATTTCGTAATCGCCCAGCTTATATTGCTCTTTAATATCGTAAATATTACCGTCGAGTATCTTTTGCGATTTATTGATTAGGGCTATATGGTCGCAAACTTCCTCGACCGAGGCCATGTTGTGCGTCGAAAAGATAATTGTAGCACCCTGATCGCGTAAAGCCAGAATTTCATTCTTCAGCAAGTTTGCATTAATGGGATCGAATCCACTAAACGGCTCATCAAAAATCAACAGCTTCGGTTCGTGAATAACTGTCGTAACAAACTGCACTTTTTGTGCCATCCCTTTTGAGAGTTCTTCAACCTTCTTATTCCACCAGGGCTGGATTTCAAATTTCTCGAACCATTTTTTCAGATTTCTCAAGGCATCGCGGCGCGACATACCTTTGAGCTGCGCAAGATACAAGGCTTGCTCCCCTACTTTCATTTTTTTATAAAGTCCGCGTTCCTCAGGCAGGTAACCGATCATCTGAATATCGGTTGCCTTCGTCTTGCGCCCCATAAAATAAACTTCGCCCGAATCGGGGGCAGTAATCTGGTTGATGATCCGTATTAGGGTTGTTTTACCGGCTCCATTCGGCCCAAGCAGGCCAAATACCGACTGTTCCTCAACCGAAATACTTACCCGATCGAGAGCCCGATGGCCGGAATAATCCTTAACAACATCCTCCGTTTTAAACAGTTCCATAACGATGAGATTGATTTTTCAGTTCGTTGAAAATGAGAAATACTTTATGATTATCTCAAAAGTAAAGAAATCTATTTGGTCTTCCCAGACTAATCGGCAAACCAACGAAAAAAACAGACAAAAGACCAGGCCTGTCATTTTGTTGCAGGAACCATTAATTCACCCGTGTAACCCCACCCGACACCACAAATTTCATAGCCTCGGCAGGTGGCATATCGAGCTTTTTAACAGCAGTTGTTTCCACCATAAACAACTCGCCCGAAAAGGCATACGAATGCGGAAAATACACAGCTACCATACCAGGCAGGTCCATTTCTTCCATACTTTTCTGGGTTACGAAGCCAATCTTCCAGAGATTATTTTCCTTGTTAATACACACCAATACCGGCGAATTGAATTTCTTTTCCTTACCAACGAAGGCCGAAAACAGATCAACCAACGAACTGTAAATCACCTTTAGCAAAGGAGCCTTATTGAGCAGGCGCTCCCAAATGCGTTTAAAAGGATTGAAAACAATATACTCGCCCACAAAACCCAGAAAGCTTAGCAGCACAACAATAATCAACAAGCCTAGCCCAGGAACAATATGGCCGGTCCACGATTCGAGTAGATCGCGCAACAGCCCGTCGATAAAATCGAATATATGGAAGATGATATATACCGTTATTGCCAGTGGGGCAACAAACACGAGCCCCTGCATGAAATAACCGACAAACTTTTTCATTGAACGTTATTTTAAGTTGAATTACGACGAAATTACAGAATATGCGTGAAAGAATACCTGTACGTTTTCAACTCAATCTTCAATTTAACCTTAAAAGACAAGCTCCAAATAACAAACATAACTATTCATTTTATTGCAAAAACCAAGCACATTTCCTGCAAAGGAGCAAGAAAACAAGAACTTATCAGGATAGATTTTCATGGATTACAAATAATTTTACGGCAAATACACCCTGAAATTCAGAGAAGTATCGTAACTTGACAACAAGCAATTTAAATTAATCGCATTGATTCAACTCTAAACATCATTCATTAATTTATCTTAAATCAATTAAGTATGAAAAAACTTGTTGCTGAGTTTATCGGAACCTTTTGGTTGGTACTTGGAGGTTGTGGTAGTGCCGTTTTAGCTGCTGCCTTCCCGGGATTAGGAATTGGCTTTGCCGGCGTTGCATTAGCCTTTGGCTTAACGGTTCTAACCATGGTTTACGCAATTGGACACATCTCCGGCTGTCACTTAAACCCCGCTGTTTCTGTTGGCTTATGGGTGGGCGGCCGTTTTGAAACAAAGTATTTAGTGCCTTACATTATCGCTCAGGTACTCGGTGGAATTGCTGGTGCAGCAGTTCTTTACGCTATTGCCAGCGGCAAACCGGGCTTTGAACTGGGAAGCTTTGCCGCTAACGGTTACGGCGAACATTCGCCAGGCGGTTACAGTCTGTTGTCGGCTTTAATTTGCGAAGTGGTCATGACCTGTATGTTTGTAATCGTTATTTTAGGTGCTATTCACAAAAATGCACCACAAGGATTTGCAGGCATTGCCATTGGTTTGGCACTCACCCTAATCCACCTGATCTCGATTCCGGTAACCAACACTTCTGTAAACCCTGCACGGAGCACAAGCCAGGCTTTATTTGTAGGCGATTGGGCTCTAGGACAATTATGGCTGTTCTGGGTAGCACCGATCATTGGAGCTGTAATAGCCGGCCTTATTTACAGATATCTTGCACCTGAAAGAGAAGGTGTTGATATTGAATAGATGACACAAAAAAAACCGCTCAAGATTGAGCGGTTTTTTTATATCCTAATAATAGTTTGGATTATCCTTTGTATTCGTCCCAACTCTTGATGGCAATATCATCCAATTTGTATTTACATACAGCATAAATGAATGCACTTGCCACACGAGCGTTGGTAATCAACGGAATATTGTAATCGATCGCACTACGACGAATCTTGTAGCCGTTGCTCAACTCCCGTTTCGAGTAGTTTTTCGGAATATTTACGACCAGGTCAATCTTCTTCTCGCGCATGTACTCAACTGTATTCGGTTGCAAATCTTCTTCATCCGGCCAGTGTAACATGGTGGAATCAACCTGATTCTCGCGCAAGAAGCGATGTGTTCCTTCAGTTGCATAGATATTATAACCGTTTTCCTGCAACAAGCGGGCACTGTTCAGTAATTCCAGTTTCGAGCGGGCCGGACCTGAAGAGATCAACACATTTTTCTCCGGGTATTTATAGCCTACCGACAGCATGGACTTCAGAATTGCTTCGTAGAAGTTCTCACCAATACAGCCTACCTCACCAGTCGATGACATATCAACACCCAATACAGGGTCGGCATTCAACAAGCGATGGAAAGAGAACTGCGGTGCTTTTACTCCCACATAATCCAACTCGAACAGCGATTTGTCCGGTTTGTTATAAGGAACGCCCATCATCACTTTCGTTGCAATTTCAATCATATTGATCTTCATCACTTTCGAAACGAACGGGAAGCTTCGCGAAGCACGCAGGTTACACTCAATTACTTTAATGTCGTTATCCTTTGCCAGGAACTGCATATTGAACGGTCCTGAAATCTCCAATGCTTTAGCAATCTCGCGCGAAATCTTCTTGATGCGACGGATTGTTTCAACATACAATTTTTGTGGAGGAAATACGATGGTTGCATCCCCAGAGTGAACACCGGCAAACTCAACGTGTTCTGAAATGGCATAAGCCACCATTTCACCTTTATCGGCCACAGCGTCAATCTCGATCTCTTTGGCTTGCTCAATAAACTCAGTAACAACTACCGGGTGTTCTTTTGATACATTGGCTGCCATTTGCAGGAAGTGCTCCAGCTGATCCGGGTTCGATACCACATTCATCGCAGCACCCGAAAGTACGTACGACGGACGAATCAGCACCGGGTAACCAACCGTTTCAATGAATTTGTAAATATCTTCGATGCTAGTCAATTCGCTCCAACGGGGCTGATCAACACCGATTTCATCCAACAAGGCACTAAATTTCTTCCGGTCTTCGGCATTATCAATTTTCAAGGCTGAAGTACCTAAAATTGGTACATTCTGCTTATACAATTTCATTGCCAGGTTGTTCGGAATCTGTCCGCCTACCGAAACGATTACCCCTTTCGGGTTCTCCATTTCCTGGATATCCATCACACGCTCGAAAGTCAACTCGTCGAAGTACAACCGGTCGCAAGTGTCGTAGTCCGTACTTACTGTTTCCGGGTTGTAGTTAATCATGATGGCACGGTAACCTTCTTTGCGAATGGTGTTGATGGCATTTACCGAACACCAGTCGAACTCAACCGAACTACCAATGCGGTAGGCACCTGATCCAAGTACAACGATTGACTTATCATCATTTTTAAATTCAACATCGTGCTCAGTACCGTGATAAGTCAGGTACAGGTAATTTGTTTGTGCGGGATATTCGCCTGCCAGCGTATCAATCTGCTTAACAAACGGTATAATATTTTTAGCTTTACGATAGGCACGTACCTTCAGTAAGCCTTCATTAATTTCTTTATTCGGACAATCCATTACCAAACGAGCAATCTGGAAATCGGAGAAACCAGCCTTTTTGGCTTCCAGCAGCAAACTGTCATCAACGTTCTCAATTTCTGATTTTGTGCTCAGCTCATTTTTCAGGCTATCGATATTCTTCAGCTTTTGCAGGAACCAGCGATCGATTTTTGTTTTCTCATGAACCTGATCGATGCTATAACCTTTTGCAAAGGCAGCGGCAATGGCAAAAATTCGACGGTCGGTCGGGTTGATCAACTCTTCATCAATCTCGTCGATGGTAATTTCATCTTTATTGCCAACGAAACCGTGCATTCCAACGCCAACCATACGAATCCCCTTCTGAATGGCTTCTTCGAAACTACGACCAATGGACATAATCTCTCCTACCGATTTCATGGAGCTACCCAGGTTTTTGGATACACCGCTGAATTTATTTAAGTCCCAACGCGGGATTTTACACACCACATAGTCCAGAGCCGGCTCGAAACAGGCTGTTGTCACTTTAGTTACTGAGTTTTTCAGTTCGTGCAAACCATAACCTAAACCTAATTTCGCAGCGACAAATGCCAATGGATAACCGGTTGCTTTTGATGCAAGGGCTGAAGAGCGGGACAGACGGGCATTCACCTCAATCACCCGGTAATCTTCCGAATTCGGATCGAGTGTAAACTGAACGTTACACTCACCGATTACACCGATGCGGCGAATAATTTTGATGGCGATTTGACGTAGTTTATGGTATTCCGAGTTTGAAAGGGTTTGAGATGGTGCAACAACGATTGACTCACCGGTATGAATACCCAGCGGGTCGAAGTTTTCCATGTTACACACTGTGATACAGTTGTCGTATTTGTCGCGTACAACTTCGTACTCAACTTCTTTCCATCCCTTTAACGATTCCTCAACCAATACCTGAGGTGAGTAAGAGAAGGCATTTGCCAACAGCTTGTCCAACTCTTTCTCGTTTGAACAGAATCCACTACCCAAACCACCGAGTGTATAGGCTGCACGAACGATAACCGGGAAGCCCAGCTTTTCAGCTGCCGCTTTACCTGCAGTCATATTAGTACAGGCAATGCTTCGAGGGGTTTTTACATCGATTTCCTTCAGGATACCAGCGAAAATTTCCCGGTCTTCCGTGTCAATGATCGACTGCACCGGTGTACCAACAACCTGGATGTTATATTTTTCCAATATTCCCTGATGGAACAAGTCCACACCGCAGTTCAGCGCTGTTTGTCCACCGAAAGCGAGCAAAATTCCATCGGGCTTTTCCTTCTTAATTACTTGCTCAACGAAATAAGCAGTAACAGGCAGGAAGTAAATTTTATCTGCAATATTTTCAGAAGTCTGAATTGTGGCAATGTTCGGGTTAATCAAAACCGTCTCAACGCCTTCTTCTTTTAGTGCTTTTAACGCTTGCGACCCGGAGTAGTCGAACTCACCGGCTTCACCGATTTTGAGTGCACCAGACCCCAGAACGATCACTTTTTTTATACTTGTATTTAAACGTACCATAATCTTGATGTTTATGCTGCTTGTTTTCCTTTACAGGAAGGTGTTGTTAGCCTTTTTTGAATTTTACAATGTTTTCAATGAACTCATCAAACAAATATTCCGTATCAACCGGGCCGCTAGCGGCTTCGGGGTGGAATTGCGTAGAGAAGAAAGGTTTCGATTTATGGCGAATCCCTTCGTTAGTTTCGTCGTTCACATTGACAAACATTGGCTCCCAATCTGCAGGAAGTGATTCCGGAGATACAGCATAGCCATGGTTTTGAGAGGTGATAAAGCAGCGATCAGTACCGGCAAGCAAAACCGGTTGGTTGTGACTACGGTGTCCAAACTTCAATTTATAAGTTTCAGCACCAGCAGCACGTGCAAGTAATTGGTTTCCGAGGCAAATACCCATAATTGGTTTATCCTGCTGAATGGCTTTCTGAATGTATTCAACAGTTGTACCACATTTCGCAGGATCACCAGGACCGTTCGACAAAAAGATACCGTCGTATTCTTCCTGGGTGAAATCGTAATCCCAAGGCACGCGGATCACAGTTGCATTACGATTCAGCAAGCAGCGGATGATATTATATTTTACACCGCAGTCAACCAAAACAACTTTGTGTTCGCCGTCGCCATAAACTTCCTTTTTATCGCAACTAGCCACCGCAACCAGGTTTTCAGCGTTCGGATCTTCAAACTCGATCGGTTCATCATCGAATTCGATTTTTCCCAACATTGAACCTTTTACGCGCAGTATTTTTGTCAACGCACGGGTATCAATACCATACAAGCCAGGAACTTTCCATTCCTTTAGCCAATCACCCAGACTCTTGATTGCATTCCAGTGACTGTATTCTTTCGAATAATCCGAAATAATCAAACCAGTGATGTGCACTTTATTGGATTCATAAAACTGTTGAATTCCATCTTTAACTGAATCTGACGGTACACCGTAGTTACCGATCAGCGGAAAGGTGGAAACCAAAATTTGGCCCGTATATGAAGGATCTGTTAAACTTTCCGGATAGCCTGTCATTGCGGTGTAAAAAACTACTTCGCCGGCAACCGACTTGTCATATCCGAAAGAAATCCCTTCGAAACGGGTCCCATCTTCTAAAACCAAACTGACTTTTTTTGCCTCTGTCATTTTCTATGATCGCTTATATTGATTAAAAAAAATGCGTCTGTCTACGGAAGTAGTTCAAACGCATTGTGCTTATTTTTCGCTATTAATTGATGTATTCTGTTCACGTCTATCAGAAATTATTCTTTTCCTTTTTTGCCTCACTGGCAAAACATCTGATTGTTAAATCCGGTACAAAAATATAAATAATTCTGAAACAAAAATTTGTTTTCTACAAAAAATGAATAAATTTGCATTGACAATGTATAAAAATACAAAATGAAGAATCGCGTAAGCAGACATTTAGCTATTCGACAAATAATTTCATCGACTGAAATTCACAGTCAGGAAGAATTACTTGGCCAGCTGGAGAAGCAAGGTTACAGCCTTACTCAGGCAACTTTGTCGCGCGATTTAAAAACCTTGAAAGTAGCTAAAGTACCATCAGGCACAAACGGCTACATGTACATTATACCGGAAGGTGTTAATGCAGAAGCCCGCGAAGAAACGAACGAAGTAAATTTTTTAGCTGATGGGTTTCGCGACATCAATTTTTCGGGAAACCTGGCTGTGATGAGAACCCGGCCAGGGTACGCAAGCAGCATTGCTGCCGTTTTAGACAATTCAGAGCCATATGAAATTTTAGGGAGTATAGCTGGCGACGACACCATTTTATTGGTAATGCGAGAAGGAGTAACTCCCCGCGATCTCAAAAACAGTCTCATATTAATAATGCCCAAGTTACAGGACAAGATTGGCAAGTAAAGAAATGAATAAAGCAGAAGGAATTAAAGTTGTCGTTGCAGATGAGTCACATTTGAAATATGTGCCTACAATTAACGACACCATCGATGCGGCCTCGAAAGAGCGAGGCACGGGTATTGCCCGCCGTACCGATGAGTATATAACCTCAAAGATCAGCGAGGGGAAAGCCATCATCGCACTTGATGGAGAAACATTTGCTGGTTTTTGCTATGTGGAATCGTGGGGACACAACCGTTTCGTTGCCAACTCAGGATTGATCGTGGTTAAAGAATACCGCGGAGGAGGTTTGGCACGGGAAATTAAGAAGAAAGCCTTCGAATTATCCCGCAAGAAATTCCCTGACGCAAAGATCTTCGGGTTAACAACCGGCTTGGCTGTTATGAAGATTAACCATGAATTGGGCTACCGCCCGACAACCTTCTCGGAGCTGACAGACGATGAAAGCTTCTGGAAAGGGTGCCAGAGTTGTGTAAACTACGACATCCTTCAGCGCACAAACCGCACAAAATGTTTGTGTACAGGAATGTTGTTCGACCCGGCATGGGAAAAACCGAAGCAAGCGGTTGAGGTTAAACCCAAAAAGATTTCGTTATTGGAGATGATTGGCAAATTGAAACCAAAATCGAATAACGTCAATAAAGAATCAAACTTTAAAGTGTTTAAAAGAGTATAATAAGATATAAGTGATGGCACTGTTCGGCAGTCATTTCAGGATTAATTTTTTTCATAAATACCTGTGCTTGGACAATATCAGTATCATAGGAATTTTCAGGATTAATTGTTAAACAGTAAGTTCAAGGCAGGTTTTAAAGGTTAGTAAAGTTGTAAGTTTTCAGTAAGTTGCCGGGTTTGTGTCATCACTTTTTTATAAAAAATCAACTAAAATGAAAGAAAAGGTAGTATTAGCATACAGTGGCGGGTTAGACACTTCGTTTTGTGCAAAATACTTGTCAGTAGAAAAAGGTTTGGAAGTTTACACTGCCCTTGCCAACACCGGTGGTTTTGGTAAAGAAGAGTTGGAAACCATTGAAAAAAAAGCCTATGAACTGGGCTCGGCCAAACACGTAACACTGGATGTAACCGACACTTATTACGAAAAGTGTATTAAATACATGGTATTCGGGAATGTGTTGCGAAATAATACCTACCCGATCTCGGTGAGTTCTGAGCGCGTATTCCAGGCAATTGCTATCATTGAATACGCAAAAAAAATAGGTGCCAAATATGTGGCTCACGGTAGTACCGGAGCCGGAAATGACCAGGTTCGTTTCGACCTAACATTTGAGGTATTAGCACCGGATATTGAAATTCTTACACCAACCCGCGACTTAACACTTACCCGTCAGCAGGAAATCGACTACCTGAAGGAACACGGTGTTGAAGCCGACTGGTCGAAAATGGCCTATTCTATCAACAAAGGATTATGGGGAACCAGTATTGGTGGTAAAGAAACATTAACCTCAGATCAAACATTACCGGAAGAAGCCTACCCTTCTCAACTCGAAGAAAAAGAAGAGCGCGAAATCACCCTCGACTTTGTTGAAGGCGAGCTGAAAGGTGTTGACGGCAAACGCTACTTCAATACTGTTGAAGCCATCCGCGACCTGGAAGCTATCGCATCAAAATACGCTATAGGCCGCGACATGCATATTGGCGATACCATCATTGGGATTAAAGGACGTGTTGGTTTTGAGGCTGCAGCGCCCATGATGATCATTAAAGCGCACCAAATGCTCGAAAAGCACACGCTTACCAAATGGCAAATGTACTGGAAAGAACAACTATCAACCTGGTACGGCATGTTCCTGCACGAATCGCTTTACCTGGATCCGGTGATGCGCGACATCGAGAAATTCCTCGAAAGCACACAGCAATCCGTTTCAGGAAAAGTTATTCTGAAGCTTCGTCCTTACCAATTTGTTTTGGTTGGTATCGATTCTCCTTACGACCTGATGAAGTCTGACTTCGGTGAGTACGGTGAAATGAATAAAGCCTGGACGTCACAAGATGTTAAAGGCTTCACCAAAATTTTGGGAACATCACTAAAAATTTACAATTCAGTCAATAAAAAATTTTAATCCGGAAGATGAGTAAGATTAGAGTTGGTATTATTGGAGGAGCCGGTTACACGGCTGGCGAACTGATCCGGATTTTATTGAACCACCCGCAAGCTGAATTTGCTTTTATTCAGAGTAGCAGTAATGCGGGCAACCCAATTTACGAAGTACATCGCGACCTGCTGGGAGAAACCGATCTGACTTTTGTCGCTGAACCCGACTTTCGTCTGTGCGACGTTATTTTCCTTTGTATGGGTCACGGAAAATCAAAATCATTCGTTGCAGCAAACGATATTCCTGACACGGTAAAAATCATCGATCTGAGTCACGATTACCGGTTGAAAGCTGAAGGAAATGACTTTGTGTACGGTTTACCGGAATTGAACCGCGAAACAATCCGACAATCGGGGCACATTGCCAACCCCGGATGCTTCGCTACGGGGATCCAATTGACCATGTTGCCCCTTGCCGCTGCCGGCCTGATTACCGACGAACTGCACGTTCATGCAATCACCGGATCAACAGGCGCGGGACAGGCTCCCTCTTCAACCTCGCACTTCAGCTGGCGCTCCGGAAACGTTTCGGTTTACAAAGCCTTCCAGCACCAGCACCTGGGCGAGATCACGCAAAGTGTGAAACAACTGCAACCGGGATTCGATAAAGCCATCAACTTTATCCCTGTGCGCGGAAACCACACAAGAGGAATTTTCGCTTCAACCTATACCGAATTTGCCGGAACACTGGAAGAAGCAATAAGCCTGTACGAAAAATACTATGCCGAACATCCGTTTGTTTTTGTAACGAAGGAAAACCCGGATGTAAAGCAGGTGGTGAATACCAACAAAGCCATTTTGCATTTGGAAAAACATGGCAGCAAACTGATGATCCTGAGTGTTACTGACAACTTATTAAAAGGCGCATCGGGTCAAGCTGTTCAAAACATGAACCTGCAATTTGGGCTGGACGAAAAAACCGGGCTGAATTTAAAACCGGTTTCATTTTAGCGCAGATTTCCGCACGTCTGGATTCTCTGATTTCCAGAACTTGGAATTTGGAACTTAAAACTTGGAATTTGAACAATTATGAAACTTTTCGATGTATATCCGCTGTTTAATATCACCCCTGTAAAGGCTAAAGGCTCTTACATGTGGGACAGCGAAGGCAACAAATATTTGGATTTATACGGAGGACATGCTGTGATCTCCGTAGGACACAGTCACCCGCACTATGTGCAAAAAATTACCGACCAATTAAATCAAATTGGTTTTTACAGCAACTCGGTAGTCATTCCGCAACAGCAGGAGTTGGCAACCAAACTGGGCAAGCTTTCCGGCTTCGACGATTACCAATTATTCTTGTGTAACTCGGGAGCTGAAGCGAATGAAAATGCCATCAAATTGGCATCATTTGCTACCGGACGTAAAAAAATCATCAGTTTTGCCAAGGGATTTCACGGTCGTACATCGGCTGCTGTAGCCATTACGGATAATCCAAAGATTGTTGCTCCGGTAAACGAAACAGAAAATGCGGTTATCTTACCGCTTAACGATATAGAGCAAGTAGTGCTGCATTTAAAGGCTGAAGACATTGCAGCAATCATTGTAGAGGGTATCCAAGGGATCGGGGGAATTCGTGTCCCCGATCCTGCCTTTTTGGAAGAGCTGGAACGCCAATGCAAGAAGTATGGCACCTTGCTGATTTTGGACGAAATTCAATCGGGTTACGGACGTAGCGGAAAGTTCTTTGCTTTCCAATACACCAATGTGAAGCCCGACCTGATCACAACCGCGAAAGGCATGGGCAATGGGTTCCCAATTGGTGGATTGCTAATTCAGCCTGAATTAAAGCCCTGGTATGGCATGTTAGGCACCACTTTCGGTGGAAACTACCTGGCTTGTGCTGCAGGCATTGCTGTTTTGGAAATCATGGAGCAGGAAAAACTGGTTGAAAACGCTGCTAAGGTTGGTAATTTCCTGATGGAAAAACTGGCAGGATTTAAACAAATCAAGGAAGTTCGCGGTCATGGTTTAATGATCGGCTTAGAGTTTGAAGAGCCAATCAAGGAAATCCGGACCAAATTGCTGACTGAAGAAAAGATTTTCACAGGAGTTTCGGGAACAAATATCATCCGCTTGTTACCACCACTGTGTTTAACCATGGACCAAGCAGCCTATTTTATTGCTAAATTTGAAAAAGTATTAAATGAGCTGTTCGCGAAAGCAGAACAGAATTAAAAAATAAACAACTATGAAAGTCGGAAAAATTGCCATTATCGGCGCAGGAAATATGGGTGGAGCAATCGCGAACGGGATCCTTAAATCAGGCTATCTCCCGGCATCTTCTATTTCAATTTCCGATCCGCGTGAGAAAACACTTGAAAAGCTCAGTACTCTGGGTTTTCAAACCTATTTGAATAACAGTGAAGCTGCAAAAAATGCGGACTTGATCATTTTTGCAGTGAAGCCTTACCATATTGAGGGCGTTATCACCGCCATGAAAGAGATTTTGACTCCAGATAAAATTCTGGTGTCAATTGTTGCCGGAGTTCATCTGAAAGACTTAGCTCAAATGGCTGGCGAGGACAAAAAAATTCTTCGGGTAATGCCTAACACCGCGATTTCAATTCAGGAATCGATGACATGTATTGCCGGAAACGGAAATACCAAAGACTGTATCGAAACTGTCAAAGAGTTGTTCGACCAGCTTGGCGAAACAGTCATCATCAACGAAGAATTGATGGGAGCTGCTACCGTGCTTGCTTCATGCGGAACAGCCTTTGCACTACGCTACGTTCGTGCAGCAATGCAAGGTGGTGTGGAAATGGGCTTTGGCGCGGAGATGGCACAGTTCATTACAGCTCAAACCGTAAAAGGAGCTGTCCAATTAATCATGGATACCGGTAACCACCCGGAACGTGAGATCGATAAAGTAACAACTCCGCGTGGTGTAACCATCACCGGTATCAACGAAATGGAACATAAAGGATTTAGCTCATCAGTCATTCAAGGTCTGATTGCATCGTTCAACAAAATGGGTTAAGACGATACAGTATGAGCTTTCGTTATAAAAAAATTACCGTCAAAGTCGGTAGTAACGTTCTAACCAAGTCTGACGGGACATTAAATGTCGCCCGAATTGCACATTTGGTTGACCAAATCTCCTGGCTTCGCAAAAAAGGAATCGAGGTTGTTTTGGTTTCATCGGGAGCTGTTGCAGCCGGACGGAACACCCTAAGATTGAGCAAAAAGCTCGACATGGTTTCATCGCGTCAGCTTTACTCCGCTGTAGGACAGGTTAAGCTGATCAACCAGTATGCTGAACTATTCCAGGATCAAGGGATTGTTTGTGCCCAGGTGCTAACCACCAAGGATAATTTCTCGGACAGGAGCCATTACCTGAACATGAAAAACTGCATCACGACCCTGCTCGAAAACGATGTGGTTCCGATTGTGAATGAAAATGACACCATCTCGGTATCCGAGCTCATGTTTACCGACAACGATGAATTATCCGGACTGATTGCATCCATGCAAAATTCAGAAGCATTGATCATTTTGAGCAATGTGGATGGAATTTACGATGGTGACCCTTCACTTCCCGGCTCCAAAATCATTGAAGAAATTCATGTGAAGGACAGGGAATGGATGAAGAATATCCTGACACAAAAATCCGGATTTGGCCGTGGTGGAATGCTCACCAAAAGCTCGATCGCCCGCAAAGTTGCAAAGGAAGGTATTGATGTTCACATTGCAAGCGGATTGAAGGATCATGTCCTTACCGACATCCTCCTGAATGAGATGCATGTGACACATACACTTTTCAAAGCTGAAGCACGAAAGGCTTCAAACGTTAAAAAGTGGATTGCCTACTCCGATAGTTTTGCCAAAGGTGTGTTGGTCATTAACGATGGTGCACGGGAAGCCCTTTTCTCCGATATTGCCTCCAGCCTTTTGCTGATTGGCGTGACCGAAGTGAGAGGGAATTTCGAAAAAGGCGACATTGTAAAGATTGTTGATGAACAAGCCAATATTATTGGTTGGGGCAAAGTTGAATTCGATTCCGAAAAAGCAACAGAGGAAGTCGGAACGAAATACAAAAAGCCCGTTGTTCACTACGATTATCTATATTTAATTGAAGATTGAAAGCCAATCTCGATTTTAGATTAAATTTTTAAAGTTTTTAAGTACGAATATTTACGATTTAATCTTTCATTGATTAAATTTGTAAGGAATATAAAAGCGAATCAAGAACAAAAACATTATAGCTCAGAATAATTCAATATACCCTTTTCTAATAACCCCCTTTTGTTGACTTCAACAAATTCTTAAGATATTCTGAGTTGTCCCCTTCCTCCCCCAGGGAAGGGGACTTTTAATTTTAGCTATACGACCATGGAGGTAAAAAAACAATTAGAGCTTACATTAAAAGCCAGCAGATCATTAAACCTGCTGACGGTTGACCAGATCAATGCGATCTTGGCCGATGTAGCAGAAGCTGCTGTTGCCAACACCGATGCTATCTTAGCCGAAAATGAAAAAGATTTAGCACGCATGGCTCCGGAAGATCCGAAATACGACCGTCTGAAACTGACCGCTGACCGTATTGCCGGTATCGCCGCCGATATTCGCAATGTAGCTTCTTTACCTTCACCGCTTGGCCGCGTGTTAAGTGAATCAGTCCGACCCAATGGCATGCGCATCAAAAAGGTGTCGGTTGCTTTTGGTGTAATCGGCATTATCTACGAAGCACGGCCAAACGTGACGTTCGACGTGTTTTCACTGTGTCTAAAGTCGGGTAATGCCTGTGTTTTAAAAGGTGGCAGCGATGCCATTGATTCCAACACAGCTATTGTAAAGGTTATTCATTCGGTACTGGAAAAACACAGTATCGATCAAAATATTCTGACACTGTTGCCGGCCGACCGTGCAGCAACCGCGGAAATTCTGAATGCTCAAGGTTTTGTCGACCTGATCATTCCTCGTGGCTCACAAGGCTTGATTGAGTTCGTGCGGAAGAATGCAACCATCCCGGTTATTGAAACAGGTGCGGGCATTTGCCACACTTATTTCGATGAGTTTGGCGATACCGAGAAAGGGAAAAACATTGTTTACAATGCTAAAGCTCGCCGCCCGAGTGTGTGTAATGCACTGGATTGCCTGATTATTCACGACAGCCGTCTGGCCGACTTACCGGCAATATGCAGCAAACTGCCCGAAAGCAATGTGATTGTCTATGCCGACGAGCAAGCACACAATGCCCTGGAAGGCAGCTACCCGGCTAATCTGCTGGAGTGGGCAACTGCTGAATCCTTCGGAACGGAGTTTTTGGACTATAAAATGGCCATCAAAACTGTTTCAAGTTTCGATGAGGCGCTGGACCATATTGCCGACTACAGCTCGAAGCACAGCGAGGCTATTGTAACCGAGGATACCGAGCGTCAGGATTTGTTCCGCAAGCTTGTTGATGCCTCTTCGGTTTACTGCAACGTATCAACTGCTTTTACCGATGGAGCGCAGTTTGGACTGGGAGCCGAAATTGGTATTTCAACCCAAAAGCTGCATGCCCGCGGGCCAATGGCGCTGGAAGAACTAACCAGCTACAAATGGCTGATCGACGGCGAAGGACAAATCAGGCCAATATAAAGCCCCCTCCAACTCCCCCGACGGGGAGAGAAAGAAATAATGAGTAAGAGAGAACAATATCGGAAAAGTTACAATCGATAGAAAAAAAGAAACGAACTAAAGTCTTAACAATAAGCAACAACAGATAAATGCACTCTTTACTCCCTCTCCACCGGAGAGGGCGGGGGGAGAGGCTTCCAAAACAATAAAATATGAAACACTTCACCTCTGTTCACGATTTAGATAATTTGGATGAAGCCATGAAACTGGCTTTCGAATTGAAAAAAGATCCCTACAAATACCAGGATCTGGGAAAAAACAAAACCTTATTGCTGGTTTTCTTTAACTCAAGCTTACGCACCCGCTTAAGCACACAGAAAGCCGGACTGAATCTGGGAATGAATGTGATTGTTTTCGACATTAATGAAGGTGGCTGGAAGCTGGAAACCGAGCTGGGCGTAATCATGGACGGCGACAAGCCGGAACATATCCGCGAAGCCGTACCGGTTATCGGAAAATATTGCGACATCATCGGGGTGCGCTCTTTTGCGAGATTTGAGAACAAAGAGGATGACTACGAGGAGAAAATCATCCAGCAGTTCATCGATTACAGCGGCGTTCCCGTTGTGAGCATGGAGGCTGCGACACGTCACCCGCTGCAGTCGTTTGCCGACCACCTGACCATTGAAGAGCACAAAACCAAAGCTCGCCCGAAGGTGGTGATGACCTGGGCTCCTCACCCACGCGCTTTACCACAGGCTGTACCGAACTCGTTTGTGGAGTGGATGCGTGCAACCGACTACGAACTGGTGGTAACTCACCCCGAAGGATACGAGCTGGCACCGGAGTTTATGGGCGACCTGAAACCGGAATACGACCAGATGAAAGCTTTTGAAGGTGCTGATTTCATCTATGCCAAAAGCTGGGCTGCCTATAACGACTATGGTAAAGTATTATCGCAGGATCGGGAATGGACCGTGAGCGATCGCCAGATGGCCGTTACCAACAATGCCAAATTCATGCACTGTTTACCGGTTCGCCGGAACATGATCGTGAGCGATTCGGTGATCGACAGCCCAAACTCAATTGTCGTTGAAGAAGCCGGCAACCGACTATTCTCAGCACAAACCGTGTTGAAACTGTTGCTGGACCAGATGAAATAAGAAGACTGGAATGAAGATTAGAGAATTAGAAGGTTAAAATACATTTTGTAAGGCCTTTGAAACTCGGAACTTGGAACTCATAAAATGACTAAGCAAAAACTTACAATCGTAAAAGTTGGTGGTAAAGTGGTTGAAGAGAAAGACTCTTTGGCTGATTTGCTCGACCGCTTTTCGAAACTGGAAGGACTAAAAGTACTGGTTCATGGTGGTGGCCGCTCGGCAACAGCCATGGCCGAACGTCTGGGCATTGAAACCAAAATGGTGGAAGGCCGCCGCATCACCGATCAGGCGATGCTGGAGGTAGTGACCATGGTGTACGGCGGACTGGTGAATAAAAATATTGTGGCACAACTGCAGGCCCTGGGCATGAATGCCATCGGGCTGACCGGTGCCGACCTCAACTATATGCAGGCTGTAAAACGCCCGGTAAAAACCATCGACTATGGTTTTGTGGGTGATATTGTGGCGGTAAATGTTGACGAGCTGAACCTGTTGCTGGAGAAAAATGTAATCCCTGTGCTCGCCCCCTTGTCGCACGATAAGCAAGGCAATATGCTGAATGTCAATGCCGACACCATTGCAGCCGAGGCATCTGTCGCTTTTGCGGAACACTTCGATGTGGAGCTGGTTTTCTGCTTCGAGAAGCCTGGTGTGCTGGAGGATTCGGAAGATGACAACTCGGTAATTGCCTCGCTGAACCACGGACAGTTTAAAGCACTGCAGGAAAGCGGTGCCATCCACGCTGGCATGATTCCCAAGCTGGATAACAGCTTCAATGCGATTTCAAAAGGTGTTTCGAAAGTGCGCATCACCAACATCCCCGGCTTACAAACCGGCGGAACCAGCTTGTTACCCGAATAATTAGCAGTGGTTATTGACCGGGCGACTTGAAGTCACCCTGTCATTGATTAGAACAAATAAGTTATTTTAAATACAATCTGAAAAAGCTCCGTCCTCGAATTTGAGGCGGAGCTTTTTTATGCGTTTCATTTAGTCTTCAAAATTCAGGTAGTAATCGAAGAAAGGCAACATTTGATTTGGAATACGGCCATCTGGGGTATAAATATTATTCACATGGGTGCCGATATATTCTTCCGCAAAATGCTTGATGCCCACATTCTCTAAACGCTGGCTGAACATGCTGCACATGATCGTAAAGCGGTCTCCGGAATTTCTTCCCCAATCCAGCTTAATGGCTTTCAGCTTTTTGAGGTTGTCGAGGTAATCGTCAATCATATGCAAAGGCATATTGGCATACCATTTTTCAAGAATATCCTTGTGAACCACCAGCTCATCACCGTCATAAGTAAAAGGCAGGTCGCAATAAAACGGAGGCTTGTCAGGATTAGGCGTCCACGATTTCCCAAAGGCAATAATTACCTTACCGAAGTAGCTTTTATTGAGTTCTTCCTGCGTTTTAATATGCGCTAATTCTTTATAAGTATTGCTGTTCGGCCCATATTCACGCACGATGGTCAGCACGCCGGGGCTGAGAGCATAAACGCTGCTAAAGATGTCGGGGTGGTGCATCGCAATTTTCAGCGCCCCGTATCCACCCATGCTATGCCCCGTAATTCCACGGCTGTCTTTATTGGCAATCGTCCGGTAGTTTTTATCCATATAGCTAACCAGGTCGTAGGCCGTAAAATCCTCCCAATTTCCATAAAGCGCGCTGTTGCTGTAAAAGCTCCCGTCGTAGCTTGTCTTTTCATCGGGGATAACCATAATGAACGGTCGGATGTGGTGGGTGGCAATGGCCAGATCCAGCAAGCCGGCGATGTAGTCCATCACCTTATTATCACCCGTAAAACCATGTAGAAAATAGATAACCGGATAATGCTGCGTACTTTCATCATATCCCGGCGGAAGGTAGACGGAAACTGCCCGGGTCGGATTTTCGCCATAGTTATTCTCCAGGTTTTTCGAATAAATGGAATCATTGATCACAGTTCCTTTGGGTGGCTGTGCCATTAACGAGAGATTGACACAAAACAAAAGGACAAACAGGAAGAAGTATTTTTTCATTATATCGGGTTTAGGTGTGTAATTCGAGCTATTGGTTTGGCTTCTCGGGGAGATTTCCAGTTCAGACATTCTTGCTCCCGGCGCTGTATATGAATGACACAGAATGACGCGTAAAGTCCTACTCGAAGTGGGGATTATTCGCTAGTGTTTTGTGAAAAGCACGTTCTTACTGACCGGGTGACTCGAGTCATCCGGTCAGTAAGAAGTCAGCTTTATTTTAAAGAAAGGGAAACAGGTAGAAAACAGCAATCATCAGGATGGTCACCGACGAGATCGTCACCGGGAACCAAACAGGTGCTACCCACGGACGAGGGATCAGGAACAACACATCAATCGTCTTAAGATTAGGTGGCCATTTGATGACTAAATACAAGGACACATAGTAAAACAAATCCCAGAAAGCGAAGGTCCAGAGGAAAATAAGGAGTTGCTCCAGCCAGCCTTCTCCGGTCAATAAGGCTATTATAACCAACATCACGATCGTTGCCACTTCCCGGGTCATCTCAATTTTAATTAATCTGTCAGGAATTTCGGCCAGCAGCTTGCGGGTGTCTGCTTCTGGTTCCAATAAGCCCATCGCCTTACGCAGATACACCACCACTACCCCTTCAACGTGAGCCATGGCAATTCCGAAAACAGCCAGTAAAATGAATTTGATGATCATGAGGTATTGTACCCGCTAAGCTAATCAATTGTTACTGTAGGAGCGTTTTGTATTTACCGGGTGACTTCTTCTGCCCCTCGTTTGTAACGGTAGAAGTGAATGCTTGATTGGAAATTGATTAAACAACTGTGGTCGGTTTTGCAAAAGCATATCAGCAAGCGTGTTGGCGAAATTAATCTTGATAAGGAGTAGGGTGAGCTTTGTCTTTTAAGGGATTTTGTTTAGAAAAGGACAAATGCCCGATATTTTTAAACTAAAAAAAGTAATAATGAAGACAACTACCACATTAACCCAGTTATTACTGTCTGTATCAATTTGCACCAGTATTTTCTTAGTTTCGTCCTGTTCTAATAGTGATGATGAGGTAAGCAGTATTGCAGTTACAAGTGTTTCCTTAGACGAAACTACACTTAGTCTAACGGTTGGCTCAAGCAGTACACTAACTGCAACAGTTAGCCCAAGCAATGCCTCGGACACCGAAGTTAGCTGGAACTCTGAAGATGAAGATGTAGCTACAGTAAGTAGTGGGACTGTTACCGCCGTGGCTACCGGAACTGCTACGGTTACTGTAACTACTGCCGACGGTGGTTATACCGCAACATGCGAGGTTACAGTTAGCTCCTCGTCTTCTTCCGATGGTGAAGCTTACTCGCAATCTTCGGGTACGGTTACGGTATCAGACGAAACTTATTCTTCAACCGAATCCGACGTTAATGCAGTAGAGGTTTCGGGAGGAACTTTCACCATGACTGACTGTACGATTACCAAAAGTGGCGATACTGAAGACTCGGATGGAAGTAGCTTTTATGGCACAAATGCTGCGATCCTGTCCAGTGACGGTGGTACAGTGGTGATGAGTGGCGGAAGTATTTCAACCAGCGCTATCGGGGCAAATGGTATTGTTGCTTATGGCGGAACAGTTACCGTATCGGATGTCGAAATAAACTGTTCTGAAAACTTATCACGAGGTATTCATGCTACAGGTGGTGGAACAATCACAGCTACCGATCTAACAATAACCACCACGGGAAGTAACAGTTCGGTTATTGCTTTAGATAAAGGCGGCGGTACCGTGAATGTGACTGGTGGAAGCTATACAACAACCGGCACCGATTGCGCTGTACTTTACTCAACCGGCGAACTGACGGTGAACAACATTACGGGTAGTTCGTCGCAAGGCGAAATAGGGGTCATCGAGGGCGATAATTACATCACTATTAACAATAGTACCATTACTTCGGGCGCAGGTTCATCGAGCCGGGGGATGATGATTTTGCAAAGCGGATCGGGCGATGCCGGTACCGGTACCAATGGTGTGATTACTGTTACCGGAGGCTCGCTGACGATGACTGGCGAGAGCACTCCCTTTATCGAAATTGTAACCAACGTAACCGGAAAAGTTACACTTGATGGTGTTGCTACAACGATTCCTTCAGGCATATTAATGGAGGTTGATTACAACACCCGCTGGTCAACTTACGGGGCAACCGGAGTACTTAACCTCTCGGGCAGCGGTACAACTTACTCCGGAAGTATTGTTACCGACTCATACAGCTCTGCCGAACTTACTGTTAATTCGGGTGTTACCTGGCAAGGGGCTTATGATACCGACAATACCGGGGCTTCGACCTCAATTACTCTTGAAGGAGGAACATGGACGCTGACCGGGAATTCGAATGTTGATACAATCATATTAAACGATGGGGCTGTTATCAACAAATCGGGTTACACGCTTAGTTATACTACCCTCACCCAAAACTCGGGAACAGTTAACGACTAAATAGAACCACGATATTCAGCGCTTGCGAATTCGCCAGTGAAAAAGAAAATTTATGAGCTCTGGGGGAAAGCCCGGGGCTTTTTTCGTAAGAAATTTTTTGGATTAGCAATCTTCTGCCCCTCTTCTCTTTTCTACCCCTCGTTTGTAACGAGGGGTTAGTGGTTGTGAGTTTGTAACTCATTATATATTCATTTGTATGTGTACCAATCCTTGTTCCCCGGCATAATCCCGGGCCGAACTGTACAGATAATCTTCCGGTCGGAAAACAATCAGTGCCCGAACCGGATTTTGGTGTGTGTAGTTTATCCGTTGTTCAAGCACCTGCGTATTGTCCAGCAGGACGGCATGATTCGTTTCCTGCCAGAATTTGTAGGTTGAAACCCGGTTATCGAACTTGCCGGCGTACCTGAACCGATATAACATCCATTCTTTCCGGCTCTCAGGCTCAGTTTCTATCATGTTCAGAATCGTTTTTGCTGTGAACTTTTTAAAATCCCGAATAATAGCACTAAGCCTGTAATCCGCCTTTGCCCTGCATACCAGGTGAAGGTGGTTCGACATGAGGCACCAGGCAAATAGTTCAAGTCCTTTGTTTGCGACGCAATAATTCAACGAATCGGCTACAACCAGCTTATACTCCTTGCGTGTAAATACATCAATCCAGTCTTCCACCGTGAACGTTAGAAAGTAAACGGCATTTTGATCGGTTATATAGTAGTTGTCGGCTGGCATTGTGTTTCCAATTAGGTACGATTCAACTCAAATCATGGATAATGTCGTTGCAAACGACAAGCAATTAACCCCTCGTTTTTAACGAGGGGTAGAAGTGAATTAATTTTCCAGGTTTTTGGTCTATTTACCGGGTGACGCGAAGTCACCCGGTAAATAAGCAGAGCTGATTAAAAGCGGCTGGCTTCG
>NZ_JBZQJF010000021.1:0-15481 GCF_059905295.1 Mangrovibacterium sp. | reverse complement strand
ATCCGGTTAGGGATACTATTACGCAAAAGCGAAATAATTACGTTTGCAAAGGCTACAACTGCTGTTACGGCGATAGCCATAACGATAGCCGGTTTCAATTGGGCTGTAACTGCCAGTGCAGAACAAATACCCAATACCTGTACTGTAATCGGATTGTTGCTGTTAAGCGGGTTGGATAACAGTCCCAGGTTTTTCTTTGAAAATAATGCTTCTTTATCGCTCATCTCGTCTATTTTTTCTGATTGAAAAATGCTGTGTAGGCAGTTAAATCTTCCAATAGCATTGCCTGCAAACCTTTAGAAGTAATTGTACCTCCTGAAATTGCATCCACACTGTGTGCTTTCGGAGCCGTTTCGTTTGATTTGGCAACAATAATTGAATAGAATTTGCCATTTTCGTCGAAAATCGTCTTCCCTTTAAATTGAGCCTGGAAAGCTTTAGTGGCGATCTCAGCACCTAGTCCCGGGGTTTCTCCCTGGTGGTCGAAAGTAGCACCGTAAATGGTGTTCCTATCACTGTCAACCGAGATGTATCCCCAGATTGGTCCCCAAAGACCAGTTCCATATAACGGTAAAATATATTTTATAGCACCGTCAATTTTACATTCGAAAACCGGCAAAAGACGCTTTGATAGATCTTTTTGGGCATATTGCTTTTTCAGATCAACTGTAAAAGCGTCGCCATCAAGTTTCTCGCCTTTAGAGTTTACGATGTATGAGTTAACAATTTTCTCGCTGTAGATCTGCTCAGCATTAGCAGCAGTTGCTGCAATGTTTACAGATGCAAGAATATTTTGTTTTTTCTCAGTTTCAATATTCTTTGCTTGATATGGCTTCAGGTTAAAGGCTGCAAAAGAAAGAATTGCAGCGACCAGAATAACCATTACTGCGGCATATATAAATGTATAAACATTACTATTCCTGTCCATTATCGTAGTCTTTTCAGGTTAAACATTTACTTTTGCCCGTTTCAACCGACGTTTGATGTTGCTTTCAACAACATAGTGGTCAATCAGAGGTGCAAAGGTGTTCATTAATAGAATAGCCAACATCACGCCTTCCGGGTAAGCCGGGTTTACTACACGAATAAGGATGGCTAAGACACCAATCAGGAATCCGTAGATCCATTTCCCTTTCACTGTTTGAGCCGCCGAAACCGGGTCGGTTGCCATAAACACAGCACCGAAAGCAAAACCGCCAATAATCAGGTGATCATAGAATGGTAATGCCATATATGCGTTGTCGCCAGCGAAGGTGTTAAGCAGAAGTCCCATGAACAAACCACCCAATACCGTTGATAACATGATCCTCCAGCTACCGATTCCGGTAACAATAAGAATTAATGCACCGATCAGGATGGCGATTGTTGATGTTTCACCAATTGATCCAGGGATCAAACCAACAAATGCGTTCCATGTATTCAAAGCATCGGTATGACCAGCAGCAGCTAAAGCCATTGGTGTTGCACCAGTAAAACCGTCTACGGCTTTTTGTACTCCATCATGGGCAATCCATACTGAGTCACCTGACATTTTTCCAGGGTAAGCAAAGAACAGGAATGCACGAGCTACCAATGCAGGGTTCCAAATGTTCATACCTGTACCACCGAAAACTTCTTTACCGAAAACAACCGCGAAAGCAACTGCAATTGCAATCATCCATAGTGGTGTATTTATCGGCATAACCATCGGAATAAGGAGACCTGAAACCAGGAACCCTTCGTTTACTTCGTGGCCCCGGAATTGAGCAAAGATGAATTCAATACCCAAACCAACGACATATGAAACAACGATGATCGGTAATATTTTCAGCAAACCAAACAGGAACAGGTCAAAAAATGAAGCTGTTTCTAATTGGCCTAAAGCGCCGAAGTGTTGGTAACCTGCGTTGTACATACCAAAAAGTAAGGCTGGAACCAAGGCAAGGACAACAACCCCCATGGTCCGTTTTAGGTCAATAAAGTCGTGGATGTGAGTTCCTGACTTTGACGTATTCTTTGGTACAAAGAATAACGTAAATAAGGCATCATGCGTCGAGTGCAGCCAATGGTATTTGGCGCCCTTTTGTACATGAGGCTTCGTTTTTTCGAAAAAATTCTTTATCGCTTTCATTGAATTTCTTTTTTAAAGCAATCGTTTATCCCACTTCTTTTACCATGGAGTCAATTCCTTTGCGTAGAATGTCCTGAACTTTAATTTTTGAAGTACAAGCATATTCACATAGTGCAAAGTCTTCTTCAACCACTTCGTAAATACCCAATTGTTCCATCTTGTCGATGTCGTTTGCTAAAATTGCTTTAAGCAGGAAAACGGGTAAAATATCCATCGGAAGGAACTTCTCATATTGACCGGTAACTACGAAGGCACGTTCAGCACCATTCATGTTGGCATCCAGTGTATATTCTTTTTTCGGGAATAAACTTGAGAAGAATGTTTTTGAAGCAGAGTATTTGTCGAATCCGGGAGCAGCCCAACCTATAAACGCATAGTGTTCGCCTTCCGGAATAACAGTAATTTGCTGGTCAGAGAATCCCAGGAAATTGTCAGCTTCAACTTTTGTACCGGTAAGTACATTGCCGCTGATGATTCGTTCCGGGTCTTCTTGTTTTGTTTTACCGTTCACAATCGAGCTGATGTCAGCTCCGTGGATTGTGTTGTAGTATTGAGGTGCGCTAACTTCGGAACCGCATAAGGCAATTGTTTTAGTCAGATCGACTTTGCCGGTTTCGAATAAACGACCAATGTAAGCTAATGCCTGAACGGAAATAGTCCAAACAACTTCTCCTTTATTAATTGGAGCTACTTTGTGGATTTGAATACCAACGTTACCTGCAGGGTGTGGACCTGAGAAGGAGTTGGTTTCAACGTTTTTCAACCCACTGAAAATGCTGTTTGATACTTTCCCCGGAAGACCAAGGTAAACTTTTCCTTCCGTCAACTTAGCCATTGCATTAATACCTGTTTGAATGCTGGCAAGGTCGTTTTTGAAAATCAATTCATAATCAGGAGCCAGAGGACTTGAGTCGAATCCTGAAATGAAAATGTTTTTGGGTTGATCACTAGGTTTGGCTAAAGTCCCGTAAGGACGTTGTTTGATGAATGGCCAAAGTCCGCTGTTTAAAAGTAGCCCGGCAATCTCATCTTTGCTAAGTTTTGCAGGATCAGCCTTGGAAAAAGAAGCAAACTCATTTTTGCCGTCTGCCTCAACAACTACTTCCAGAATTCGACGACGTTCACCGCGGTTAATGGTTTTTACTGTACCACTAACCGGAGACGTGAAGAAAATTTCCGGATTGTATTTGTCGAAGAACAGGGCGTCGCCAGCTTTTACCTGGGCATCAACCTTCACACTTAATTTTGGAGTTAAGCCAAAAAAATCGGTTGGCTTAAGGGCAACGGTTGCGGGAGCAGACGCGTCTGTTATAGTCGCCTCCGCAGCACCTTTCAACCGGATATCCAATCCGCGTTTTAGTTTAAAATGCTTTGACATTGTAATCCCTTGTTGTTTAAATTTAATGGGTAGCAAAAGTAATTATTATTGAAAACTTTTCACAATCTTTGTTAGGAAACTTGGGCTTTTAAACCAATTGGTTAGCAATAATTCCATACTTTGCAAACTCTTTGTTTATTCCGAATTTAATCATTGGCTGAAAGCCTTTCTTTATCATTGATTTTGAAATGAAAATGTGTCGACTTAATTTTTTTCTATCGGTTATTTTCAGCGTTATTTTTTCATTAAATTCTTTAGCGCAGGAAGAGCCTGATCGGGCTTTTGGGGATGCTGTTTTCAATCCGGATATTAAATCAGTTCAACTATTTTCTTCGGGTAGTGAGTTGTCGATGCCTGTTCTTTCGCTTGGTAGTGATGAACAATTGGTGTTGAAATTTGACGATTTGTCGGGCAATGTGAAAAATTACAACTATACAATTTTGCATTGCGATGCGGATTGGCATGAATCATTTGTCATGCAAAGCGAGTATCTGAACGGATTTGCAGAGAACCCACTCGATGATTATGCCTTGAGTTTCAATACCACCATGAATTATGTGAATTATCAGTTGACAATTCCAAACGACCAGGTTAGTTTGAATTATTCGGGGAATTACGTGCTGATTGTCTATGAAGGATCGGATCGGGAAAAGCCGGTTTTGACGAGGCGGTTTTATGTGCTGGATCGAAAGGTAGGAATCAATGCTCAGGTGAAGAAGGCGACATTTGATCCCTATCAGGGAGATAACCAGGAAGTGGATTTTTCAATAATGCATGGGCAGTTGCAATTGGATGATCCGTTTAGCGAGATTAAAGTTGTTGTGATGAAAAATCGGCGGTGGGATTCTGCAATCCGGGATTTGAAGCCGCTTTTTGTGCGTAAAAATGAATTGGTCTACGATTACGATGATAAAAATGTATTTCCGGGAGGAAATGAGTTCCGTTATTTCGATATGCGTTCGTGGAAGTATGTTGGAGAAAATGTTGATCAGATTGGAGAATATCAGGGATACTACCATGTTACTTTGATGAAAGATGAAATTCGCTCGAACAAAAAGTATTTCGATTATAAGGAGATGGATGGTAATTTCACGATTGAGAGTCAGGATCGGATACAGGATAAGGATACCGAATGTGATTATGGTTTTGTGCATTTTACCTTGGCTGTGCCTGTTCCATTGGTTGGAGGATCGGTTCACGTTTTTGGTGCTTTAACCAATTGGACGACGGATAAATCGACTGCCATGAGTTGGAATAATGAGCGTAAGGAATATGAACTTACCTTGCTGCTGAAGCAAGGGTATTACAACTACGAATATGTTTATGTACCCAAAGGTGCATCAAAAGCTGATGAGACTGTTTTGGAAGGAAGTCATTTTGAAACCGAAAACGATTATCAGATTTTTGTCTATTATAAAGGTTTATCAGATCGATATGAGCAGCTGGTTGGTTTTACCCAGCTCAACTCAAGAACGTTTTAGCGGACAATCGTTAGCAGTCCATCTCCGTTTTCGAAAGGAATGCTAAAGGAGAAGGTCGAACCTTGGCTTACAACGGATTGAACTTCTATCTTTCCTCCCAGTACTATTGCGTAATGCTGGGCAATCGCCAGACCTAGGCCGGTACCCTCGTATTTACGGCTTTTTGTGTTGTCAATTTGATGGAAACGGTCAAAAATCCGTTCCATATTCTGCTTGTCAATTCCAATTCCTGTGTCGCGAATGAAAAATCGTAATTGGTCTTTACCGATCATTTCATAGCCAAACTCAACTTCTCCTTCGGAGGTGAATTTGATAGCATTGTCGATGAGTTTCTTCAGGATCTCGGTTAACAAATAGCGGTCGGTTGAAACGCCGAATTTGGGATTCGCATTCTCGTTGTTCAGTTTCAGCTTTATGGGTTTGTTGGCAACGTCAATACTGTATTCGCGGTAAAGGTCTACTAAAAGGTCGTTAATTTTGCAAAAGCCTTTATGAACGACAACCTGGTTGCTTTCAATTTTTGAAATACTGATCATGTCATTGATCATTTCCATTAATAAGCGACCATTGTTAACCACAATCTCAATAAAGCGGCTGCGTTCTTCTTCGTCAAAGTCGGGTGAGCCCAACATGCGCGAAAAACCAATGATTGCATTCATTGGTGTTCGTATTTCGTGTGAGATGTTGGCCAGGAACGCTGATTTTAGCTGGTCGGCTTCTTCCGCTTTTTGTTTGGCTTCTTCCAGTCTTATTTCGGCCAGTTTGCGCTTGGTAATGTCGCGGGCAATCGTAATAACCGAATTGTCATCCAACTTGGCAATCCGCATCTCAAACATGGCTGTTCCTTTCTCGACTTCCAGGGCATACTCAATTGTTTCAATCGAGTCGAATTGGATGGCGTCCTGGATGTATTGGTAAATCTTTCGTGACATCTTTTCGGAAAAACCAACCTCGTAAATGGAATTGCCAATGATGTCGTCCGGGTTAATTTGAACAAGCTCCGAGTCCTTGATGACAAAGTCGACGTAAATACCGTCTTTATCAATAATGAAGAACAGGTCAGGGATCGCTTCCAGCAAAACCTGGTAACGTTTCCTGCTTTCTTTAAGACTACTGATGACCTCTTGTTTTGGAGTAATGTCGTAGAAAATACAGGCAATACTGTCTTTGGTTGGCATCACAGCAGTCAGTTCCAGCCATTTATTTAAATGTTGCAGGTTAAGCTCGGTTTTTTTCTTTTTGGAATGGAGAAAAAAATTATTCCAGTCGAACGCATTCTTAAAGAGTTTGGGAAAGATAATATCTGCATCGACATTCCGAACTTCTCGGGATGAAACATTGAAAAGGGTCTCAAATGCTTTATTGATTTTTTGAACCTCCAGGTTTACCGGATTACCCAGTTCATCCCGGTTAATTTTTAAGAGCATGACTGATTCAGGAAGCTGTCTGACTGTTTGGTTTATCCGGTTTTCGGTTTCCGCAGCCTGGGTGATTAGCTCCTTCATGTTTAGACCGTAGCTCCAGGCCGTAATGTAGCACATGATAAAGCCAATTGTTAAAATAATCAGCGGGTTAAGAATGAACTCCGTCGGATTCCAGTAAAGGAGACCAATCATATTTATTCGGTCGGCCAGCCAGATGTGAAGGCCTGTGAATGTCAGCCAGATGAGATAAAAGATGCTGATCCGAATCCGATCGTTGCTCAGGAAAAGTAGCATTAAAAGGCCTATTATGCCGGTCCAAAGCGAAAACTGAATTGTTTGATGGATTGGCATTATGGCATATTCTGACGAAGCAAAATAGAAATAGGCCGGAATAGCTAAAAAGAAAATATTATTGATTGCATGCTTTGCTTTTCCCCAATACAAAAAATAAATGCTGATGATTGATAAAGCCATCAATGTGATGTCGCCGGGGATGCACTGGTAACGCAATTTTCCTGCAATTCCCATTGTCAAGCTGTAGAGGCTAAAAATGGTAGTCAGGGAAAAAATCAGGTATAATCCAAGCGTTATGCGTCTCGCTTCGTTGGATTTAGATGAAAGTTTGTCGACAATTAAGTTGATGACTGACACGCGCATGAATGCAATAATAGTTTTGCATAAATATAATGATTTTTGAATGGACAAGTAAGGTGTGCTGAGTTTATATTGACATTTTTTGAAAGCTGATATTTATTATAGATTAGGTTTTTTCCATTGTTTAGCTTTGTAGTTCAGGGGTTAATAAGAATTTTGAAGTGTAGTAATTATAATAGTATATTATGCCAAAAGGAATATTTAATGTGCCAGTTGCTAAAAACGAGCCCGTTCGGACTTATGCACCTGGATCACCGGAAAGAGAAAGTTTGCAGGCTAAGCTTGCTGAGTTGCGGTCAATGGAAGTTGAACTCCCGATGATTATTGGCGGGAAAGAAGTGACGACTGATCGTCGTCGTAGAATTGCACCTCCACACGAACATAAACATACATTGGGCTATTTTTACGAAGGAGATTCATCGCACGTACAAATGGCTATTGATGCTGCTTTGGATGCTAAAGAAGAATGGGCAAACATGGGATGGCAGCATCGTGCAGCTATTTTCCTGAAAGCAGCCGATTTATTAGTCGGACCGTATCGCGATAAAATGAATGCAGCAACGATGTTGGGGCAATCAAAAAACGCCTTCCAGGCTGAGATTGATGCCGCTTGTGAGTTAGCTGATTTCTTTCGTTTTGGTGTAAAATGTATGATCGAAATTTATGAGCAGCAGCCGGAATCTGCAGCCGGAATTTGGAATTATAATGAATATCGTCCGTTGGAAGGCTTTGTTTTTGCATTGACGCCGTTCAACTTTACATCGATTGCCGGAAACCTGCCAAGTGCTCCTGCCATGATGGGTAATGTCGCCGTATGGAAACCGTCCAATACTTCGGTTTATTCAGCAGCAGTTATCATGGAGATTTTACAGGAAGCAGGTTTGCCCGATGGTGTTATTAACCTGGTTTATGTGCCTGGACCTGTGGCTGGTGAAGTTATTTTTAGCAACCCTGATTTTGCGGGTATCCATTTTACGGGGTCAACCGCCGTATTCCAAACCATTTGGAAAACCATCGGTGAAAACATCTATAAATACAAATCATATCCACGCATTGTCGGTGAAACAGGAGGTAAAGACTTCATTTTTGCCGATCCTACTGCCGATCCGCAAGCTTTGGCGGTGGCAATGTTGCGCGGTGCATTCGAATATCAGGGACAGAAATGTTCGGCAGCTTCTCGTGTTTATATTCCTGAAAGTATTTGGGATGATGTTCGTGAACGCTTTGCCAAAATGATGGCCACTGTAAAAATGGGACCAGTAGAAGACTTCACTAATTTTGTGAATGCTGTTATCGACGAAAAATCATTCGATAAACTGGCAGCTTATATCGACCGTGCCAAAACGAGTAAAGATGCCGAAGTGATCTGGGGTGGTAACTGCGATAAATCGGTTGGCTATTATGTTGAACCAACAGTTATTTTAGCGAAGAAGGCTGATTATGAAACCATGGTTGAAGAACTGTTCGGACCAGTATTGACGGTTTACATATATGAAGATGAAAAGTTGGATGAGACTTTAACAATTCTTGATCAAACCTCCATGTATGCTTTGACAGGAGCTGTATTTTCTCAAAACAGGTATAATATTGAGCGCATTACAAATCGTTTATCAAACTCTGCGGGCAACTTTTATATCAACGATAAACCAACTGGTGCCGTTGTTGGACAACAGCCTTTTGGTGGAGCCCGCGGTTCAGGAACAAACGACAAAGCCGGTTCGGTTTTCAATATGATTCGCTGGACTTCAATTCGTACAATTAAAGAGACTTTCGTTTCTCCGAAAGAATATATGTATCCGAACTTTTTACCGAATCAGAAATAAGCACAAATTTTATTCGATACAAAGGAGATGATTTTATTCATCTCCTTTTTTTTTGATTGCAGACTACTTACATTTGTTGGAAAGATTTAACGGATATGTTGAAAATGCCAAAGTGGATTAGGGAGAGAGTATTAACCAAGTGGGGGATTGTTACCATCGCTTTTGTGGTTTATATTTTGGCTATAAACGAGCATAATGTAATTCAGCATCTTCAGAATAAATCGAAATTGCAGCAACTCAAAGAACAGAAGAGGCTGTTGCAGAATAAAATTGAAGCCGACAAACTGAAAATTGAGGAGCTTCAAACGAACCAAAAGAACCTGGAGAAATTTGCCCGCGAGCAATTTCTGATGCACAAGAAGAACGAAGATGTTTTTGTTGTCGTCGAGTAAATCAAAAATCTTACTTATTTTCTTCAGCCTGTATTTTGTAACCAAAGGGTTATGAAATTGTAAACCATGATTAATTTAAAGGAATCTGCCTTTTTAGGTATTTGATATATCAAAGTTTTTTCTTTAAATTGATATCAAATTATGAAGCTGAATATCAATATATTTAAAATTGAGACCAATCATGTGGCTCCGCAAAAAGGACGAATTCTGATTGCAGAACCTTTTTTGCCCGGCAGCTATTTCAATCGTGCTGTGATTTTATTGGTTGCTCACAGCGAGAAAGGAGCGGTGGGATTCATTTTAAATAAGAAAGTTGATTATCCGATTAATGAGATTATTCCCGACTTCCCCGATTTTGATGCTGATGTCTACATCGGCGGTCCGGTAAGTACCGATTCCATTTATTTCATACACTCACTTGGCGACGAAATTACCGGTAGCGTTCATATTAAAGACAATCTGTATTGGGGGGGAGACTTTGATGAATTGAAAAATAAAATCCGGTTGGGGATGGTTAAGCCCGGTGAGGTTCGCTTTTTCATGGGTTATTCAGGCTGGGATCATGGTCAGTTGGAAGAGGAATTGACTGAAAACAGCTGGTTGGTTACCGATATTGAACAAGACACGGTGATGGATGTTGAGGCCGAAAAGCGCATGTGGCTGGACATTGTAAAAGGAATCGGTGGCAAATACCTGATGTGGGAGAACTTTCCTGAAAACCCATCAATGAATTAGCAGGCGGTTAAACTCTTCGGCTAACCGCTGACAATAGCTTTTATAAAAACGTTTCATTCCAAATGCCCGGATGTGTTGGATTCCAAGCAGGTCATTGGCAATAAAGACTTCATCAGCATCCATTAAATCTTCCTCATATAACTCCTCAAGCTCATTGAATGGCAATCCTGATTTTTCGCAAACCTGGCTAATGATGCGTTTTGCCGGGTTGATATAGCACCCTGAAGCTGGTGCAGGCGAGTAAACCTGTCGGTTCTTGATAATGAAAAGGTTGGCTCCTGGTGTTTCCAGTAAACAGTGATTTAGATTCATGATTATCGGCACATTACCCTTTGTTGATACATTGGCTTCTGCAATCTTCCAAATGGCCTCAGAGCCTATCTGTAAGGCTGATAACTGAGAATCGGATTTTTGAATTTGCTGAAATAGTTCAAGCTGATAACCGTCGGGATTTTGTATATAAGCCGATTCCTGTTCCGGTGAAATTTCAATTTGGTATTCCGGAATTTCAGCACGTACAAAGAAACTTAAGCGAATGGTTGCCCCTTTGAAACATTTATTTTTTACGAGTGCTCTTTCGATCTGCCGTTTCAGCTCTTTTCCGTCGTTTGTTAGAAAAAGCGGTTCCTTTATCCTAAGTAGCTGGAAATGCAATTTCCACAGCTTTAGATGATCATCCCAGAACGGAAGCTGACTCTTTAGCATTCTCATTTGATCGCAAAACAGGAGGTTGTGCAGTTGCGATGAAGTAAAGAAAGGATCCTCGTTTCGGTGAAAATTTTTATTGTATAAGATGAAATCGCCCATGTTTTTATATCACATGAAACAATTTATCCATGAAATGTTGAAAGTAGTTTCCATTAAGCAGGATGGGGTAAATAAAGCCGAAAAGTGCACCAAGAAAGTGTGCATCGTGGGCAATGTTGTCATTTTGTTTCCGACTCATGTAGTAGGAATAAAACAGGTAAAGACCTGCGAAAACGATTCCCGGAATTGGGAACAGACCGAAAAAATAAATCTTGTTCCAAGGATCGAAAAAGATAGCGGCAAACAAAACGGCTGAAACAGCTCCCGAGGCACCAACTGCATTGTAATAGTAATTGTTGCGATGTTTGTACAGGGCATAAAGGTTCGAAAACAACATTCCTCCAAAATATAAAATCAGAAAATAGGCGTCAGCCATACGCCCGAATACATAGAAATGCATCTCGATTGCCCGACCAAATGAATATAGTACGATCATGTTAACCAATAGGTGCTCCCAGTTGGCGTGAACAAAACCATGAGAAATCAGGCGATAATATTCGTTTTTGTGAATAACCTTGCTGGCATTAAATTGTAGTTTTTCAATCAATTCAGGTCTGCTGAAAGCTACAATCGAAATCAAACAAGTCACTGCAATGATAATAATGGTCATATGGACTAATGTAAAATTTTATAAATCAATTCTTTTTGTAGATCGCCGGAGCTCGAAGAAACATTCCCAAGACCTTTCGACTTCATATCGAACTCGCGCAAGGTTGAGATAATCTCAACAACCTTCCGAATTGGATATTGTTTGGCAGCAGCCATGTATTCCTTCACAAAGAAGGGATGAACACCAAGTTTTGAGGCCACCGCATTTTGCGACTTATCTTCTAAAAAATGAAAGGTGAGAATCTTCATAAAGTATTGAAACAGACTCGATATTGTCCGTGGAAACGGATTGGCATTTTGGTTCGCCGCAAAGTAATTGATGATCTGGTTGCTTTTCAGTACGTTGCGCGTACCAATAGCACTCTGAAGCTCGAAAATGTTGTAATCTTTACTGATCCCAATATTTTTCTCGATGTGATCGGCGGTAATTTGAGTGTTTTCGGGGAGGCTGATAATTAATTTCTCCAGCTCGTTCGAAACTTTACTGAGGTCAGTGCCCAGGTATTCTGCCAACAGCATTGAAGCCTGGGGTACGATGGAGTAATTTCTTCGGGTCAGGTAGCTTTTGATCCAGTCAGGTAGTTTGTTGTCGTAGATTCGTTTCGACTCGAAAAGAACACCATTTTTAGCGACTGTTTTGGCAAATGTTTTGCGCTTGTCGAGTGTTTTGTATTTGTAACTTAGAACCAGTATAGTTGAGTTGAGCGGATTTTTGGCATAAGCCTCCAGGTCTTCAATCTTTTTAATGTTCTGAGCTTCACGAACAACAATTACCTGGTGGCTTGCCATCATGGGGAAGCGGCGTGCATAAGTAATAATAGTGTCGAGGTCGGTATCCTTACCGTACAGAATGTGTTGGTTGAACCCTTTCTCGGCATCCGTTAGTACGTTGTTGGTAATGTAATCAGCAATTTGATCGATGAAATAGCTTTCTTCACCCATTAAAAAATAAATGGGATGATAAATTTTCTTTTGGAGGTTACTCAGAATATCTTCGAATGTCATTTTTTAGCTTGAAAGGGTTAGAATTTAAGGTGTCTTACCGATCGGCCGTTGGTTTTTATTTCAACAAGTGCTTCAATACCAACCTGTATGTGTTTTTCAACAAAATCGCTGGTTACTTTTTTGTCGCTGGCGTCGGTTTTTATTCCGGTCGATATCATGGGTTGATCGGATACCAAAAGTAAAGCTCCTGTTGGGATTTTATTAGCAAAACCAACGGTGAAAATTGTAGCGGTTTCCATATCGACAGCCATCGCACGGGTTTTTTTCAGGTATTTTTTAAATCGCTCATCAAACTCCCAAACGCGGCGGTTGGTTGTGTATACCACACCGGTCCAGTAGTCTTTTTGATTTTCGCGGATTGCCGTCGAAACAGCTCGTTGCAGGTTAAAGGCCGGTAGTGCCGGAACTTCAGCCGGTAGATAGTCATTGGAGGTTCCTTCGCTGCGGATGGCTGCAATAGGAAGGATAAAATCCCCAAGCTTATTTTTCTTCTTTAATCCCCCGCACTTACCCAAAAACAGAACTGCTTTAGGCATAATCGCACTCAATAAGTCCATGACTGTTGCTGCATTTGGGCTTCCCATACCGAAGTTAATAATGGTCATATCTTCGGCCGTTGCACTGGGCATGTTTTTATCCTCTCCATCAACGGTGACATTAAATCTTTGGGCAAACATTTCAACGTAAAGTTGGAAGTTTGTGAGGATAATATATTCGCCAAATTCTTCGAGGGATTTTCCGGTGTAGCGGGGGAGCCAATTGTCAACAATCTCTTTCTTGGTCTTCATGTGCAATTGATATATTTGTACAATTAATTGAATGTTTGGGGCTATCTCAATTCGACAGCTTTACAAAAATACAACTTTACAAATTTTAAAATGTTCAAACAGCTAAATTTACCGACTTATTCTTTTCGTACCCGGCAAGTCGATACGAAAATTCAGATTTTTGACGAAATCAGGAGAAAGTTTCTGGTTTTGACTCCTGAAGAGTGGGTCCGCCAGAACTTTATTCGTTATTTGGTTGACGAAAAGAACTTCCCGGCATCGCTAATGGCTGTTGAAACAGGTCTAAAACTGAATCAAAATCAGTTTCGGGCCGATTTACTGGTTTATTCAAAAGCGGGAAAACCATTGATGATTGTTGAATTTAAAGCTCCGGAAGTTAAAATCACGCAAAAAACATTTGATCAGATTGCCCGGTACAATCTTACCTTTATGGTTCCGTACCTAATTGTCTCCAACGGATTAAATCACTATTGCTGTCAGGTTGATTTTGAGGCCCGGAATTATCAATTCTTTAAAGATATTCCATCCTTCGCCGATTTGCTGGCATAATTAAAGAATCCGTTGGTAGATATGCTCGTCGACCCGCCCTTCAGGACTATTTAACCAATCTTTTTTTGTTCCAGATAGACTGAATTTACATTTCTCGAACAGGGCCATGCTGGCTGGATTATTGGCTCCAATATTGGCATAAAGTTGGTATAGCCCGAGCGTTTCTTTGGCGAACTTGCACATGAGTTGCAAAGCATCAGCCGCGTATCCTTTTTGGCGATCAATTTCTGCATAAATTAAAATGCCAATACCGGCCCGTTGGTGATAGGGATCGAAGTCGAACAGGTCGATAGCCCCCACCGGAGTGGCTTTTTCATTTTGAATGATTAAGCGTAATTGCTTGGTTTCATAGATATCGCGATGCGATTCTTCAATGTATTGCTTTAGAATGAAGCGAGAAAACGGAGTCACGGTATTACTAACTTGCCAAAGCGAGCTGTCGTTCTCCCAAATATAGAGTAACTCCAGATCTTCGGGTTCCAAAGGACGGAGGCTGATCTTTCCGAATTGAAGTTGGCTGTTAGTCATCATATGCATTCTATTTTGGGTTGTGTTCAATCATTGGGTAATGTAAAATGTCGGAATTTTTTTGTACTTGCACTATTGCTTTTGGTGTTGTGCAAGTATTATCGTGTTCTGATATCGTTATTGATCTGTCAAAGTTAGGGAAGTTTTTTGTGCGTTAGCAGTAGAATCGTGTTAAGGGTGATGATGAATACGGCGTTTCTCAAGAGAAGAACGATTACACATTGAGAATTTTAACCCGGACTTTGGAGTCGGAGAGCTTTTCGAGATAATGAATAATTGTTGTTGGAGGAACGGCATTAATGTTAAAAACAAGTAGCTGGGGCTGGGTGGCTTTAAGTTGTTCATTCAGTTGTTGGGGTGAAATAACAGTCAATATTTCATAATTCCCGGTGGAGCCATTTAAGGCTTGTTTTAGTTTTTGGGCTTGTTCAGGCATTGCAACAACGAGGGTTGATATCGGCTTTCGTTTTTTCAGTTTAGGACTAAAATGACGTAATGGTGAAAAAACAACGCTTCCTATTCGACTGAGGACGGCCAATAAAGCCCGGCTATAAACAGCCAGATGTATCAGCAGGTTGAACAGACCGTTATGCCGGTTGGAAAAGTGTTTTTGGGAGAAAATAAGCATGGCCCGGTAGAATAGAACGACGTAGTTGAGGCTTCCCTTACGGGTACTTTCACCTTTATAATGCAAGATGGTGGTTTCGGGGAAATAGTAGTTCGTAAAACCACATTGGCTAATTCGGTACGAGAGGTCGATGTCCTCGCCATACATAAAAAAGCGTTCATCCAGCAGTCCTGATTTTTCGATTGCCGCTCGGCGTAAGAACATAAAAGCGCCCGCCAGTACGTCAATGGGGGTGGTTTTATCGCTTGGCAAATGGCCCAGGTAATAACGGGCAAATCGGCTGGAGTGAGGAAAGAGCTGCGTTAAACCAAAAATTTTACAGAAGGCAACCCAAGGCGTTGGTAATCCACGTTTCGATTCAGGCAGGTAGTGGCCATGGCTGTCAATCATACGTACGCCTAAAGCACCGGCTTGGGGAGTGCAATCCATAAAATCGGAGCATCTGCTAAAGCAATCGTGAGGAACAAGCGTATCCGGATTCAGGAGTAATACGTATTCGCCTTTGGCAATTTGGATCCCCTGGTTGTTGGCCTTTGAAAATCCGATGTTTTTGTTGTTCTCAATTAAGGT
>NZ_JBZQJF010000020.1:0-45855 GCF_059905295.1 Mangrovibacterium sp. | reverse complement strand
CGTATTTTTTTAACCGCAGAGAACGCAGAGAAGTCGCAGAGTTTTTTTTACGGCTGGTTGGTGCTAAGCATCAATGCTAAGCACCTTGGGGCATGCTCTCCCTCTTAGTGCTCAACCTCTCCGCGTCTCAAGGATCTATTTGCCTCCAAATTAGCCATAAACGAAAAAGACCCCCAGTAAAAACTGAGAGTCTGTCATCGGTTGAGGTCAGTGGCGGATTCGAACCGCCGTACACGGTTTTGCAGACCGTTGCCTAGCCACTCGGCCAACCGACCTTTGTTTTTCGGATTGCAAATATATGCAAAAAAAATTGCGATGCAACAGCTAATGCCGGAATTTATCAGCGCGTAAGTCGAACACTTACCTTTTCGATTTCGCCACCCATCGGAGGATTCATTTTCGAAAGTTTGATGCTCGCCTTTTCAATCGTTGGAAATGAACGATATATGTGATCCAGGATTCGGGTGCAAACATGTTCGAGCAAAGCGGAGGGGATTTCCATTTCTTCCCGAATAATATCGTATATTTTTTGATAGTTGAGTGCATCCTCCAGCTTGTCGGTTTTCCCTGCCTTGGTGCAATCGGTCTGAATGGTTGCCGAGACCATAAATCGGGCACCTACCTGTTTTTCAAAATCGTAATGTCCGTGGTAAGCATAAAACTCCAGGCCTTCCAGTTCGATTATATCTGCCATCTTTTTGTATTCTTGTTCGTTATGATTTTTCTATTTGGTGGGTAAAATTAATTTTTCTTTTTTAGATGTTTATTTTACACAGTGCTAAAAGCATTTGTGCGGAATCATTTTATACTTTTGTCATTTATCTTCAGGGGTACCCTCTGTAGATAGTTGCGACGATTGGCTGATTTTTTACAATCCGGTTTCATTCGGGAAAAAACGGCCGGCTTACATGTCGGAAGTTACGGTATTATGGTAGAACATAGATAAGTCTAATATATGAGTGAGAATAGTCCTGAAAAAGAGGTGGTAGTAAAGAAAAATTTTATCCACCAAATTGTTGAAGAAGAAATTAAAACGGGGAAAAACGGAGGATTGGTACATACTCGTTTCCCGCCCGAACCCAATGGGTATTTGCATATTGGACATGCTAAGTCCATTTGCCTGAATTTTGGGACTGCTCAGAAATACAACGGAATTACAAACCTGCGATTCGATGATACAAACCCGTCCAAAGAAGATACGGAGTATGTTGATTCGATCATGGAAGATGTGCGTTGGTTAGGTTTCGATTGGGGAGATCGCTTGTTTTATGCTTCGGATTATTTCGAGAAGTTATTCGATTTCGCCGTTAAGCTGATCAAAGAAGGAAAAGCTTATGTGGATGATCAAGGGGCTGAAGAGATCAGTAGCCAGAAAGGAACACCAACACGCCCGGGAGCTGAAAGTCCTTTCCGTAATCGGAGTGCCGAGGAAAGTTTGGACTTGTTTATGCGCATGAAAGAAGGGGAGTTTAACGAAGGAGAACGTGTACTTCGGGCTAAAATCGATATGGCATCGCCTAATATGCACATGCGCGATCCGATTATTTACCGGATCATGAAAACGCCTCACCACCGCACCGGAGATAAATGGAATGTTTACCCCATGTACGATTTTGCGCATGGCCAGTGCGACTATTGGGAAGGTATCACCCATTCAATCTGTACCCTGGAATTTGAAGTTCACCGCCCGCTATACGATTGGTTTGTTGATCAATTGAAAGACTCGGATTATCGTCCGCGCCAAATTGAGTTTGCCCGCTTAAACCTAACCTATACGGTCATGAGTAAGCGGAAACTGTTGCAGTTGGTTAAAGAAAACTATGTGAATGGCTGGGACGATCCACGGATGCCGACTATTTCCGGTTTGCGTCGTCGTGGTTATACGCCGGTATCCATTCGTAATTTTGCCGAGCGAATTGGTGTTACTAAGGTCGACGGGATTATTGATGTAGCTTTGCTGGAACATAGCGTTCGGGAGGATTTGAATAAGCATGCACAGCGTGTTATGGGGGTTTTGAATCCGCTGAAAGTTGTTATTACCAACTACCCGGAAGGGCAAGTTGAATTGCTGGATGCGGTGAATAATCCGGAGGACCCGGAAGCCGGAATGCGCAAAGTGCCTTTTACCCGTGAGATTTACATTGAACGTGACGACTTTATGGAGAACCCTCCGAAGAAGTTCTTCCGTTTATCGCCGGGAACAGAAGTACGTATGCGTTACGCTTATTTCATTAAATGTAACGAAGTCATTAAGGATGAAAATGGCGAAATTATTGAGCTTCACTGTACTTACGATCCTGCCTCACGCGGAGGTAACTCCCCTGATGGACGGAAGGTTAAAGCAACCTTGCACTGGGTGTCGGTTACCGAAAATGTAAAAGCTGAAGTTCGCTTGTACGATCGTTTGTTCAACGATGAAGAGCCGGATGGACATAAGGATAAAGACTTCCTGGAATTTTTGAATCCGGATTCGTTACAGGTGTTGGATAATTGCTATGTGGAGCCATTTGTGAAAGATGCTAAAGCACTGGATTCATTCCAGTTCGAACGCTTGGGCTATTTCAATGTGGATCCGGATACGACAGAAGATCAAATTGTCTTCAACCGGACAGCGCAATTACGCGACAACTGGGCGAAAATGAAAGGCAAATAATCAGCAGTTTATAAAGATATAGAAGGAACGAGGTCCGTACAGGCTTCGTTCTTTTTTTTCGGGAAGTAGCTCTTGTTTTTACTTTGTATCTAATGTACCCACCCTGGCCCTCCCTCGCGAGGGAGGGAAATTCCGACTTTGTCGGAATGGGAGGGTCAATCTGATTCAAAAGAATCCACTTTCATTCCTGTTGGTGATTTCCTACGAATCATGAATGTTTTTTCGGGAAGTCCCTTCCGAGTTCCGAGTTTCACGTTCCAAGTTCCAAGTTCCAAGGCAACCCGACAACTTTGGATAACAGGGACAACGTGATGTTAAGGAAATCTTCCTTTCAATCCTTCAGTCCATCAGTCCAACAATCCGTTACTCTGAAGAACAAGGCACTGTTTACCGATTGTCTGCTCCCATTAACCGATCAACTTAAAGGATGCTTTGGAAAATGGCCTACTTTTGAAATGGAATTAAAATGAGACATTATGAATCATCAAGACTGGAAACAACCGGAACAAGGAGAGAATAAAGATAGAAAGCATGGAGGATCGGTAATCGGTATTATCTTCATCGTTGTTGGTCTTTATTGGATTGTTAAAGAGACAGGCTTAGGTGCATACCTGCCTGGATGGGAATTCTTTCGCGATGCCTTATGGAGTATTTATGACTTTATGAAGGTGAACCTTGGGGATTTTCTATTGCCTGTATTGCTGGTCATTACCGGTGTCTTGATGATAACGGGACACCGTAAAGTCGGTGGGTTAATCGCATTGATGGCCTTGTTGGTTTTTCTGCCGGGAATAGGAATCCCCGGTGTATTCATGGTTATTTTCTTCCCGGTCGTGTTGATTATTATCGGGGTAATGCTGATTAAGAGTTTGTTATAATTTTGATTGTTGTAGAGAGTGAGAGATCTATAAATCTGAAAGACATGGAAAGAAGAGGGAATAAAGGCTTTTATGTAGGGATGATATTCATTGCAATAGGTGCTATTTTGATATTACAGCGCTTAAATATTATCCCCTGGAGTTTGTCGGATATCCTGATCTCCTGGCAAATGTTATTGATTGTAATTGGTGCAATCTTATTGCGTAACGGAAGCCAGGTAAAGGGAATTATTCTCGTTGGTATTGGTACTTTTTTCATACTCCCCGAGATATTTGATGTGCCATACGAAGTTCGGCGGGTTTACTGGCCGGCTTTGCTCGTGTTAATCGGTGTTGCGCTGGTGTACAGGCAGCGCGGTGGGCATTCTCAGTTGTATCACGGCGTTGAAGGGAAAACCTTCGATGAGTTTGATGACTTTGTCATTTTTGGTGGCCGTGAAATATTTATCACCTCGAAACAACTAAAAGGAGGTCGCAGTACGTCTGTTTTTGGAGGTATTGAATACGATTTCCGGCAAGCAAGCTTATCGCCTGAAGGAGCTGTAATTGATTGTACTTGTTTATTTGGAGGAACCGGAATGAAGGTGCCGCTCGACTGGAATGTGCGCAACGAAATAACCACCATCTTTGGTGCTTTTACCGATAAGCGGGGCGATACGTTTCAGCACGGACAACTGGATCCGTCGAAAACCGTTGTAATAAAAGGGATAACGCTGTTTGGAGGTGTTGAAATCAAACATGTTTAACCGGCATGAAACATCCTTTCATCAATAACCGTCTTCTTAGCCTTTACTATGTGGTATTTTGGTTGATCATTGGCTTCCTGAATTTCCTGATTCAGGCTTTTTGGTACGACATCAATTACAGTCTGGCTCTGATCGATTCTTTTGTCATTTTCATCCTTTATCCGATTATGGGCTCCAGTATCTGGTTTATCATTCAGTATAACCGGCTGGATGAAAATGACTGGATGAAAAATATTCTTTTTCACCTTGTAGCGGCGACCATCATGAATGTAATCTGGCTTTACCTGGGCTACATTTTTATTAAGATGATCGAGCAAGATCATGTCGATTTTATTCAGGCATCCTTACCGTCGAAAGTCTTGACCGGCTATTTGCTTTATGCCGGTTATGTGGTGTTCTTTTATGCGGTTAATTATTACAATTCGCTGAAAGAGAAAATTAACCGGGAGGCTGAAATGAAAATGTTGGTTCGCGATGCCGAGCTGAATGCCTTAAAATCGCAGATCAATCCACACTTCTTGTTTAACAGTCTGAACAGCATTTCATCGTTGACCATGAGTAAGCCCGAGAAAGCGCAGGAAATGGTGATCAATTTATCATCGTTTATGCGTTATTCCTTACAACATAGCCGCGAGGAAAGGGTAACACTCAAGGAGGAATTGGATCACATTAAACTGTATCTTGGAATCGAAAAAATACGTTTCGGAAAGAAACTGAACCCTGTTTTTAATATTGACGATGTTTGTCTGAAAGCTAAAATTCCGAATATGATTTTGCAACCCTTGTTCGAGAATGCGATAAAATACGGGGTATACGAAGCAACCGAGCCGGTGAGTATCTTTATGACTTGTGATCCGGAACCTAATTTTTTTCGGATAACCATCGAAAATGAATACGACCCGCTAACAAAGAAAAATAAAGGTGAAGGCATTGGTTTGCGAAACATCCGCCAGCGACTGGAACTGATTTATGGTAATCCTGGTTTACTGCGGATAACGGATTTGAAAACGAGTTTTAAAGTAGAATTAATGCTTCCTCAAAAATAACCTGCTATGAATGAGAAACTAAACGTACTGCTTGTTGAAGATGAAGAATTGGCTAGAGATCTCCTGAAATCCTATTTGAAAGACCACCCGGAGGTGAACCTGATTGGTGAATGTGAAAATGGGTTTGAAGGTGTTCAAAAGATTAACGAGCTGAAGCCGGATCTGGTTTTCTTAGATATTCAAATGCCTAAAATTACCGGCTTTGAAATGCTACAGCTGCTTGATCATAAACCCGATATTATTTTCACAACAGCGTATGACCAATATGCATTGAAAGCTTTCGAGATTAATGCAGTTGATTATTTGTTGAAACCATTCTCGAAAGACCGGATGTTCTCGGCTATTGATAAAGCGTTGGAAAGACGTGGTAGGCAGGAGGAATCAGAAGATCAGCTGAGTAAGCTCAGTGAGTACTCTACAGGTGAATATATCGATCGGGTGGTGGTTAAAGACCGACATCGCATTCACATTATCCCCACCGAACATATTCGTTACATCGAATCGATGGACGATTATGTATTGATCTACACCAGTGAAGGAAGACATATGAAACAGAATACGATGAAGTTTTTTGAAACGCACCTCGATCCTCATGAGTTTATTCGCATTCACCGGTCGTACATTGTTTGTGTTTCGCAGATTGGAGAAATTCAACAATACGAAAAGGAATCGTATGTTGTGATCTTAAAAGATCAAACGAAACTTAAGGTGAGTAAATCAGGCTATAAAAATTTAAAGGAAGTCCTCGATTTTTAAGCGGGGATTGTATTGTAAATCTCTCTTGTTGTAGAAGTTCTGCATGGCATGCGGGACTTTTTTTTATTTTTGTTCTTTGTACAAAAACAAGCATGCGAAAATTACTACTAACAGCTTTGGTGCTCCTGCCGGCAATTAGTTTCGGGCAAAGTTACGTTGAACCGGATGGCTTTATGTTATATGTCTTTTTCGCGTTTGCCATGATGATACCGGTACTTGTAATTGGAAGTATTTATTATCAAAGAAGATCAGCGAGAAGTGTTTCCCGAAAACGGAAGCCCGAGGTTTACCTGATCGGAAATAAATCGCTAAACCCGGAGGTTTTGACCTTGTTTATTGCGAACCAGACCGGAAAAGCAATTGATTTGAATTCACCGGTACTGGAATTTAAGAAGTTCTTTAAAGCCCGTAAGTTTAAGCTGAAGGGGCCCCAAGGTGATAAAACTTATCCTTTTCATCTGGAAAGTGGGAGGGAGCATGAACTTCAAATTAAATTGGATGTTTTTTATAAGCATGATTCATCATTAAGTTCGTACCCGAAAGGACGGATTGTAATTGAGAGTACAGCAGGACAACGATATACCAGTAAGTGTATTCGCTTACAAAATTGACGATAATGACTATGAGAAATTGGCGATTCAATCATATCGACTTTTCTACCTATCCGTGGTATGGTGGAGATGACTTGGGAGTTCATTTAACGGAGGACGGTTTCCAAGCTAAGGTTTGGGCTCCAACTGCTCATAAGGTTGAACTTTTGGTGTATAGACAAAGCCATGGAGGGAAGGCCATTCGCAAATATTGGATGAAGTCCGTAGAACATGGATGTTGGCAGGTGGCTGAAGAGGGCAAATTCAAAGGTTTGTACTACACAATCCGGGTGAATGATGGGGAATGGTTGAATGAGAGCCCCGGTGTTGATGTTCGGGCAGTCGGAATCAACGGAAGACGTGGTTTGTTTTTCGATCCGGCGGAGACTCATCCGGAAGGTTGGTCTGATGATCTTCCCATTCCGTATAATAATGCCGTCAATGCTGTTTTGTACGAGTTACACGTTCGTGATTTTTCGGTTGACCCAAATTCGGGGATGGAGCATAAAGGCAAATATTTGGCTTTCACGGAAGAAGGTTGTTTGACGCCGGATGGTTTGGCTTCAGGAGTCGATCACCTGAAGGAGCTGGGTGTTACACATGTTCATTTACTCCCGATTTTCGATTTCTGGACGGTCGGCGAAACAAAACCATTTCGAAAATATAACTGGGGCTACGATCCGCTGAACTATAATACTCCGGAAGGTAGTTATGCTACCGATCCTGATACAATCTCCCGGATCCTTGAGCTAAAACAATTGGTGATGGCGCTGCATAAAGCCGGAATTGGAGTTGTGATGGATGTTGTTTATAACCATACTGGTTTAACTCGCCGTTCCTGGTTTAATCAGACTGTGCCCGGTTACTTCTACCGACAAAACCGGTCCGGCTCATTCTCGAATGCTTCCGGTTGTGGAAACGAATTTGCATCGGAGCGGGCGATGGCCCGCAAATATATGATCGACTCCTTGTTGTATTGGGCTAAAGAGTTTCACCTGGATGGCTTTCGTTTTGATTTGATGGGTGTCCATGATTTGGAAACCATGTATGCTATTCGTTTGGCATTGGATAAATTACGCCCGGGAGTCTTAATGTATGGTGAAGGATGGACGGCCGATCGAAGCCCAATGGATGAAAACATGCGGGCTGTTAAGCGGAATATTTCACAATTGGAGCGGGTGGCCTGTTTCAACGACGACTTTAGGGATGCGTTAAAAGGAAACAATTTTGATGGTTCGGAACAGGGCTTTGTTAGTGGAAAGGTTTTTCACGAGGAAGCCATTAAATTTGGGATTGTCGCAGCCTGTTATCATCCGCAAATTGTGTACAGTTATGTGGGAGGCTCCGGCTTTGCCTGGGCCCGGCATCCTTGGCAAACGGTTAATTATGTGTCGTGTCACGATAATTTTACCCTTTACGATAAACTGAAGAACTCTTGTCCGGATGCTTCAGATGAGGAGATTCGAAAAATGCAGATGCTGGCAACAGCCTTGGTGCTAACTTCTCAAGGTGTTCCGTTTATTCATGCCGGCTCAGAATTCTGCCGAACAAAAAATGGTGAGCACAACTCTTATAAATCGTCCGATAGCATTAATCAGTTGGATTGGACACGCAAGAAAGAATATGAAGATGTCTATCGTTATTTCTGTAATTTGATTCAGCTAAGGAAGGAGTTGCCTGCTTTACGGATGGATAGTTCCGATCTGATTCGCCATCACCTGGTATTTTCCAGCGATTATCATATGGGCGTTGTGTCTTACCGGATTGAAGATTTTCCGGGTGAAAAACGATGGAGGATGATCCAGTTGATATTCAATGCCCGAAAAGAAGATTTTCAATTCGATTTAATCAATGACCAGGGCTGGACCGTCGTTGCCGAAAAAGAACAGATCAACCTGGATGGTATCCGAAAGGTAAAGCGGCAAGCTGTAATTGTGCCTCCAATCTCGATGATGATCCTGGTACAGTAATCGATAAACTAGAAAACAGCCAAAAGCAAGTCGATATCCTTCGATGGCATATTGAGTTTTTCGCCCAGATCTGCATTGGTGAGAATACCGTTGTAAATGTAAATTCCTTTTCGGAATCCTTTGGTTGATTTGATGTAGTTGGGAATTCCTCCGATTTCACCAATCGAGATGATGATTGGCGCTAAGACGTTACTCAGCGCAATAGACGCTGTTCTGGCAACCAACGATGAAATGTTTGGGACACAAAAGTGTACAATATCATTTTCAATATAGGTCGGATGGTTGAGGTCGGTACAGCGACTGGTTTCGAAACAACCACCCTGACTCACATTCAGGTCGATGATTACAGAGCCCTTTTTCATTTTGGCCACCATTTCTTTGGAAACCCGGAATGTGGGAGCTGAGTTCATCGACATAGCTCCAAGTACAACATCGGCTGACTTTAGAGCCTTTTTGAGTACATTAGGATACAATACCGACGTAAATACCTGGTGACCGAGTTGCTCCTCAAGCTTGCGAAGTTTTGAAATATTATTGTCGAAAATCTTGACATGAGCACCGAGGCCTATAGCGGCACGGGCCGCAAACTCTCCGGCTGTTGTAGCTCCCAGAATAAGGAGTTCAGTTGGGGAAATTCCGGTTACGCCACCCAGCAAAACACCTTTCCCATGTCGAGAATTACTAAGATATTCGCTGGCAACCATAATGGATGTTGATCCCGATAGTTGGCTCATCAGTTGGACAACCGGCAAGCAGTGATCTTCATTTTCCAGGTATTCATACGCAATGGCAGTCACCTTTTTACGCATTAACTTTTGAACCGATTCGGTACAATGCGTGCTAAGTTGCATATTCGAGATCAGCGTTTGATTTCCTTTTAGTAGGTCTATGTCCTTGTCGTCGAAGGGGGAAACCCGCAAGATGATGTCACACTGAAAAACATCTTCCCGTTTTTCAAGCACAAGAGCGCCGGCTTTCCGATATTCCTCGTCGGTGTAACTGGAGGCTTTCCCGGCATTGGTTTCCATGTAAATTTCGTGGCCGTAGGAAACCAGCAACTCAACAGCTTCCGGGGTGAGCGGTACGCGTGATTCAACTTTACCAAAATCGGAAGGAATACCAATTGTGATTTTTTTCCCTTTTCGTCGGATTTCCAGCATTTCTTCCTGTGGCATGTACCAACTCGTCAACCCGCTTTTGTGCTCTTGATCTGTCATCTTTTATTCACTTATTTTTCCAAGTTAGGTTTTCTGTTTTAGATCGCCAAATTGTCAGATAATATTGGCTGTCAGTTGTCTGGTACTTGGGCTCGTTTCTTCAATGTGTACTTCAACCAAATGGTCCGGTAAAAGTCGTTCAATACGCTCTGGCCATTCCATAAAACAATAATTTCCGCTCTCCACATAATCGTCGAAGCCCAGATCCATTGCCTCCGAAATATCTTTCACCCGGTAAAAGTCAAAATGATAAATTTTCTCCGGAAGGTCTGTGTCATATTCGTTTACCAGGGCAAAGGTCGGACTGGTAATGTTATCGGTTGAACCCATAGCTCGGCAAAGTGCTTTGATAAAAGTTGTTTTGCCGGCACCCATTTTCCCGTAAAAGGCGAATAATCGTTCGTCTTTAAAGGTTTCGATGAACGTTTTAGCAACTTTCGGCAGGTCGTCCAGTGAGTTTATTTCGATTGAAAACATAGATTGTAAATTAAACGTTGCAAAATAATAAAGTTCTCTCTAATAATGTCAGATCTCTGTTCCGGATTTCTGAGCATCAACACACAAATGTCAATTCGGTTTAGTCTAATTTGAAAAATTAATCTTATTTGAATGGTTTTCTTTACAGCTGATTTTGATACAGGTTTTTTTCAGAAAAATGTGTTACTTTTGAACTAAACAATGAAATTTGCAATTATGAATCTTCCTGAAAATTTGAAGTATACAAAAGAACACGAATGGGTTCGCGTTGAAGGTGATATCGCGGTTGTTGGTATTACTGACTTTGCTCAAGGTGAGTTGGGTGATATTGTTTTTGTTGAAATTGAAACAGTTGGCGAAACATTGGCTGTGGGTGAAACCTTCGGAACCGTTGAGGCAGTAAAAACAGTTTCTGATTTGTTTATGCCTGTTGGCGGTGAAGTGATCGAATTTAATGAGTCTTTGGAAGATGGCCCTGAGTTGATCAATAAAGATGCTTACGGAGAAGGCTGGATGATCAAAGTGAAAATCGAAGATGCCTCTCAGTTGGATGAACTGATGGATGCTGCGGCTTATCAAGCTATGTTGGAAGCGTAACTTCGTTTTATTTAAGATATGAATGATCCCCGGAGGTTTTCCTTCGGGGTTTTTTTATGCCTTCGGGAAGATCTTTGAAAAAGAAGGGCAAAAAAAATCCGATTCCCAAACAGGAACCGGATTGATATATTGATTGATTTTTTTTACAATTTCTTGGCAACTTCAACCTCCTGGAAGGTTTCAATCATATCGCCAATTTTAATGTCGTTGTAACCATCAACGTTCAAACCACATTCGTAACCTTTAGCAACTTCTTTCACATCGTCTTTGAAACGTTTCAGTGAACCAAGGGTTCCGGTGTAGATTACGATACCATCGCGGATAACCCGAATTTTGTGGGCTGCTGTACGAATGATCTTGCCGTCGCGGACGATACATCCGGCAACAGTACCAACTTTGGTGATCTTGAAGGTTTCCTGTACTTCGGCAGTACCCATAATCTCTTCTTTGATCTCCGGTGAAAGCATACCTTCCATGGCCGATTTGATCTCGTCGATTGCATCGTAGATGATCGAGTAAAGGCGAATATCAACCTCTTCTTTCTCTGCTACACGGCGGGCCTGTACTGAAGGTCGTACCTGGAAGCCGACGATGATTGCATCGGAAGCCGTAGCAAGCATAACATCTGATTCGGAAATAGCACCTACTGCTTTGTGGATCACATTCACCTGAATTTCTTCAGTTGAAAGCTTGATTAATGAGTCAGAAAGTGCTTCAATTGATCCATCCACGTCACCTTTAACAATCAGGTTCAATTCCTGGAAGTTACCGATTGCAATACGACGACCAATCTCGTCAAGAGTAATATGTTTTTGTGTACGTAAGCCTTGTTCACGAGCCAGCTGTTCACGTTTGTTGGCAATTTGTCGTGCTTCACGCTCATTTTCCATGACGTTGAACTTATCACCAGCCTGTGGTGCTCCGTCCAAACCTAAGATAATTACCGGTTCTGCAGGACCTGCTTCCTCAATCCGTTGGTTACGTTCGTTGAACATCGCTTTTACGTGACCGTGATATTGTCCCGCCAATACAATGTCCCCCTGATGCAAGGTTCCGTTTTGTACCAGCAAGGTTGCAACATAACCACGACCCTTGTCTAACGATGATTCGATGATTGCACCGGTAGCACGTTTATCCTTGTTTGCTTTCAAATCAAGCATCTCAGCTTCCAGCAATACTTTTTCCAATAGTTCAGAAACATTGCTACCTTTTTTTGCTGAAATATCTTGCGATTGGTACTTCCCACCCCATTCTTCAACCAGGAAGTTCAACTGGGCCAATCCTTCTTTAATCTTTTCCGGATTTGCTCCAGGTTTATCAATTTTGTTGATTGCAAATACGATTGGTACACCTGCTGCCTGAGCGTGGTTGATGGCCTCTTTTGTTTGAGGCATGATGTCGTCGTCGGCCGCTACAATGATGATCGCAATATCGGTTACCTGAGCACCGCGAGCACGCATCGCTGTAAAGGCCTCGTGACCTGGTGTATCCAGGAAGGTGATTCTGCGTCCGTCTTCCAAAGTTACATTATAGGCACCAATGTGCTGGGTAATACCCCCGGCTTCACCGGCAATAACGTTGGCGCTACGAATGTAGTCGAGTAGGGATGTTTTACCGTGGTCAACGTGTCCCATAACCGTTACAATTGGTGCTCTTGAGTGAACCTCATCCGGTTCGTTATCGTCTTCTTCAATTGCTTCAATAATATCGGCACTTACGAATTCAACTTTATAGCCAAACTCGTCAGCAACAACTGACATGGTTTCTGCATCCAGACGTTGGTTGATCGATACGAACAAACCAAGACTCATACAGGTTGAGATAACTTCAGTAACACCTACGTCCATCATGGTTGCTAATTCAGCAACTGATACGAATTCGGTTACCTTCAGAATATTTTTTTCCGCTGATTGCTTTTCAATCTCGGCAGCAGCTTTTTCACTGGCTGCATGACGTTTGTCGCGGCGGTATTTTGAACCTTTTGATTTTCCTTTTCCGGAAGTAAGGCGAGCTAATGTATCTTTAATTTGCTTTTGTACATCTTCTTCGCTAACCTCATTTTTAATAGGTCTTTTCTTGAGTCTGCCTTGTTGGTTTCCTCCAGGTCTTGGATGTCCCCCTTGTTGTGGCTTATTGCCAACGGAGATACGCCCTTGACTGTCTTTCTGTATCCGGCGACGTTTTTTCTTTGGGTCGGCATTTTGATTCTGACCCTGACCTTGGTTACCTTTATTTTGTTTGTCGGGTAAATCTATTTTCCCAACAACTGTTGGACCGCTAAGTCGGTTTACATTTGAGCGATGCTCCGGTGCGTTTGAATCGCCACCTTGGTTGGAAGATCCTCCTTGAGCCTGACGCTTTTGTTTTTCGCGCTCGCGGCGTTCATCTTCTTTTTGTTTTTTCGACTTCTTAGCTGGTCGTGTTTTTTGATTGATGCTGGAAAGATCAATCTTTCCGACAACTTTTACTTCTTCTACTTTTGGGATATTCGTTGGCATTTGTTCCTTTTCTGCCGGTTTTGGTTGAGTTTCCTCAGCTTTAGGCGCTTCAGCCTTCGCCGGTTTTTCCGGTTCCTCTGTTTTTTCAGGAGCCTTTTCAGCTACAGGTTTTTCCTGTTTTTCAATGACAGGAGTTTCTTTTATTTCCTCTTTCGGAGTTACAACCGGTTTGGGTTCTTCTTTGGCCTTTACCGGTTCCTGCTCTTTCGGTTTTTCTTGCTCTTTTGGCTTCTTCGCAGCGTCCAGATCAATTTTACCCAGCACCTTGGGTTGCTCCAAAGGAGTTGAATATGTCTTGGGTTTCTCTGGTTGCGGTTCAGTTTTCTTGGGTTTGTTAATTGGCAAATCTTGTTTTGAACTGCTATGGTCGGTAATGCGAATCTCATCTTGTTGGAAGTCTTCTTCTTCGTCAGAAGTTTCTGCTCCCTCTTCATCCTGCATATCCTCCAGAGTAATGGTTTCTTTTTTATTGCGCTGGCTTCTCAAGTTAATGTTATCAGCTTCTTTCTTCAAAGAGATATCATTCTTGTATTCTTTTTCCAAGAGATGGTAAGCCTCTTCCGAGATCTTTGTATTGGGGTTATTATCCACTTCAAATCCCTTCTTATGAAGGAACTCAACAATGGTGTGAATACCCACGTTAAACTCTCTTGCTACCTTGTTAAGTCGCGTATTTTTATTGCCAATTGTCATAAACCCAATCTCTATTTTTAAAAGCGGTTTCGAGTAAATAACTCAAAAACACTGCAATTTTACTCAATTTATTTAAAACCTGACAGGCAAAAGGTGAATTTTACATCAACTCTTACTCGAACTCAGTTCGCAGAATCCTCAGCACCTCGTCGATGGTTTCTTCTTCCAGATCCGTGCGCTTAATCAAGTCGTTACGACTAATGCTTAACACGTTTTTCGCTGTGTCACATCCAATCGATTTTAACTGATCAAGGATCCAGCCTTCAATTTCGTCTGCAAATTCATCCAGGTTCACATCTTCTTCATCTGCAGCCATTTCCCGGTAAACGTCAATTTCGTAACCGGTAAGCTGACTCGCTAAACGAATGTTTAAACCACCTTTACCAATTGCCAGGGATACTTCCTCCGGTTTCAGGTACACATCTGCACGTTTAATATCTTCGTGAATTTTGGTTGAAGAGATCTTTGCCGGGTTCAGTGCACGCTGAATATACAGCTGAAGGTTGTTCGAAAAGTTGATAACGTCGATGTTTTCATTTCTCAATTCGCGAACGATTCCGTGAATACGGGAACCTTTCATCCCAACACATGCTCCAACCGGGTCGATGCGTTCGTCATAAGATTCAACAGCAACTTTTGCGCGTTCACCAGGGATGCGAACAATCTTTTTAATTGTGATCAGTCCGTCGAAGATTTCTGGTACTTCCAGTTCGAATAAGCGTTCGAGGAATACCGGAGATGTTCTTGAAAGGATGATAACCGGGTTGTTGTTGCGCAAATCTACTTTGTAAACCACAGCACGCAAGGTGTCGCCTTTGCGGAAATAATCAGATGGGATTTGTTCTTGCTTCGGTAACAGCAACTCGTTGCCTTCGTCATCCAAAATCAAGATTTCTTTTTTCCAAACCTGGTATACTTCGCCGGTAACAATGTCACCGATTTTGCTCTTATATTTATTATAGATGTGATCTTTTTCCAATTCCAGAATACGGCTAGCCAAATTCTGACGGAGGTTTAAGATAGCACGACGGCCAAAGTCATGAAGTTTTACTTCATCGGTTACTTCTTCACCGATTTCGTAATCTGCATCAATTTTTTTGGCAGCAGTCAATGTAATTTGAAGATTTGGTTCGGTAATCTCGTCGTCAGCCACGACGGTCCGGTTTCTCCAAATTTCGAAGTCACCTTTATCAATGTTAATAATGATGTCGAAGTTTTCGTCTGTTCCGTAGGTTTTTTGTAAAACGTTGCGGAAAACGTCTTCGAGAACACTCATCATTGTGACCCGATCAATGTTTTTCAGGTCTTTAAATTCGGAAAAGGTATCGATAAGATTAATCGTATCCATCTTGCCCCGGTTTTAAAATTTTATAATGTTTTTTACTGTTTTTGCATCTTCAAACGCAATCGTATGAACTCTGGTTACAAGTTCTTTTTTCTTCTTGCCTTCGACTTTCTCCTTCTTTGACGTTTCAAGGTCGAAGGATGTTTCCTGAACGGCTTTTAAAATACCTGCTATTTTTTGCCCGTCTTTTAGTACAACCTCAATTTCTTGTTCGATGTTCTTGGTGTATTGGCGCAAAACTTTGAAAGGTTGTCCAAGCCCTGCCGAAGAAACCTGAAGTTCGAAGTCCTCTTCCTCGCGATCCAGATTGCCTTCAATCTGCCGGCTAATTGCAACGCAGTCGTCAATTGAAATACCCTTTTCGCTGTCTATTTGAACTGAAATCTGGTTAGCCGGGCTAACTTCAACTTCGACAATGAACTGGTCTTCAGTCAGCTTTTCTTCGATTAGTTTAATGATCTTCCCCTTGTCAATCATTTTGTATGGCTAATAAAATAGGGGACTTTCGGTCCCCTATCCTGTGGATGATTTCATTTGTCGACGCAAAAGTAAGAAAAAGCTTCGAAACTACAAAATATGGAAGTTTATGATTTTCAGGATTGTCTTTAGCCTGATCGCACTGGGAATCAGATTCAAAAGTTTTTTTATTTTTGATCCATATTTTATCCATGAATACCTCAGTAGATTGAAAACAAACAAGAAGAAGATTATCAATGATCCGGTATTCGGATTTATCACGATTCAGTCGGAGGTGATTTTTGATCTGATTGAACATCCCTACTTTCAACGATTACGACGGATTAAGCAGCTTGGGCTGTCGTGTATCGTTTTTCCCGGTGCCAACCATACCCGCTTTGAACACGCGATTGGAGCTGTGTTTTTAATGCGGTCGGCCATTTCAGACTTGCGCATTAAAGGTGTGAAAATTACCGATGAAGAAGCCGAAGCAGTGACTGTTGCTATTTTATTACACGATATTGGTCATGGGCCTTTTTCGCATGCCTTGGAATATTCGATTGTGGAAGGATTGGTGCACGAAGATATTTCAGTGCTGTTGATGGAAGATCTGAATCGTCAGTTTAATGGGCGACTTTCCATGGCCATTGAAATCTTTAAAGATGAATATCCAAAAAAGTTTTTGCATCAGTTAGTTGCCAGTCAGTTGGATGTTGACCGGTTGGATTATCTGCGTCGCGATAGTTTCTTTACCGGTGTTATTGAAGGTGTTATTGGCTCGGACCGGATTATTAGAATGCTGAATGTGCGCAACGATGAGTTGGTGGTTGAAGCCAAAGGAATATATTCGATAGAGAAATTTTTGATTGCCCGTCGGTTGATGTACTGGCAGGTTTATCTGCACAAAACAGTGCTATCGGCCGAGTTTTTGCTGGTCAATGTGCTGAAGCGTGCTAAAGAACTTGCTTTGCGTGGTGTGCAATTATTTGCCACCCCCAGTTTGTCAATCTTTCTGGAGAATAAAATTTCGCTGGAACAGCTTAAGCACGGCGATGAATTTCGGGGGCGAACCTTACTTTCTATCTTTGCGAGTCTGGAGGATGATGATGTGATTGCCTCAATTAAAGAGTGGCAGTTTCATGAGGATTCTATTTTGGCTTATTTGGCCTCTTGTTTGATTAATCGGAAGTTGTATCGAATAAAATTGCAAGACAAAGAGTTTAGAGTCAACCAGATTCGAAATATACAGGAGAAAATTGCAGATAAATTTAGGGTTGGTGAGGAAGAGATGGGATATTTCCTGGTGCATGATTCAATTACAAACAGTGCTTACATGTCGGATGATAATCGGATTAATATTCTGCAAAAGAATGGTAAAATTTGTGAGATAAATGAGGCTTCTGATATTAATTTATCAGGGTTGGCGCACACAGTGAGGAAATATTTTGTGTGTTACCCGAAAGAATTGGACATTAGGTAAATTAAACCTATTTTTGCACCGCTCCAAGAAAAAAGATATGGAATTTAAAGCAATCACCATCGCTGATTTTCTGCAAGGTACAATCGAAGGCGATGAAAATGTTAGCGTAAATAATGTCTCAAAAATTGAGGATGGGAAGCCGGGAACACTGGCTTTTTTAGCTAACCCTAAGTATGAAAAATACATTTACGACACGAATGCTTCAATTGTATTAGTGCGAAATGAATTCAAACCGGAAAAGCCGGTTAAGTGTACACTCATCCGGGTGGAAGATCCTTACCAGTCGATGGCTGCTTTACTGGAACTCTACCAGCAGACGAAACCTCAAAAATTTGGTATTGAGCAACCTGCTTTTGTCGATCCTTCGGCTAAAGTTGGAGACAATATATATATAGGTGCATTTGCCTACATTGGTGTAAATGCGATTGTTGGTGACGGATCGAAAATTTATCCTCAGGTTTTTATAGGAAACAACGTCAAAGTTGGTAGTAATACCATCATCTTCCCGGGTGCGAAGATTTATGATGATTGTGTGATCGGTGATAACTGTATCATACATGCCGGTGCGGTAATCGGTGCTGACGGATTTGGATTTGCTCCAACACCCGACGGATCATACAAGAAAATCGCACAGGTCGGAAATGTGATTGTTGAAGATGATGTTGAGATTGGTGCTAACACAACGATCGATTGTTCAACCATGGGCTCAACCATCATTCGTAAAGGTGCTAAGTTGGATAACCAAATCCAGATTGCCCACAACTGTGAGGTTGGTGAAAATACCGTGATGGCTGCGATGACCGGTGTTGCCGGTTCAACAAAAATTGGTAAAAACTGTATTGTTGCAGGTCACGTAGGTATTGCAGGTCACCTTAATATTGGCGATCATGTCACCCTTGGTGCGATGGCCGGTATTACGAATAATGTAAAAGAAGGAAAGACCTTGCTGGGATCGCCGGCAATGGATCACGATCGTGCACTGAAAGCTTTTGTGGTTACCCGCAGGTTGCCTGAGTTGAAAACAACTGTTGACGAGCTTCAGAAAGAGATAAAAGCATTGAAAGCTAAATTAAACGAAGAGTAGACTTCGAATAAAGAATGATGATACAGAAACAAAAGACCCTCGCTAACGAATTTACGATTAGCGGGAAAGGCCTGCATACAAGCTGTGTGGTCACTGCGGTTTTCAAGCCGGCACCCGAAAATTTTGGGTTCAAGTTTAAACGGGTTGATCTAGAAAATCAACTCATATTGGATGCTGACGCTGCTTTGGTTGGTGATACCTCTCGCGGAACGGTGTTGGTTAAAGATGATGCCCGTTTAAGTACAATTGAGCATGCTTTGGCTGCTTTGGTTGGTATGGATTTGGATAATGTACTGATTGAAATCGATAATCAGGAAATGCCGATTATGGATGGAAGTGCCCGTCCGTTTGTTGAAGCCATTGAAAAAGCCGGAGTTGTTGAGCAAAATGCTGAACGCGAGTATTTCGAAATTAAAGAAAAAATTGTTTATAAAGATCCGAAAACCGGGTCGGAGTTGATTGCCTTACCGGATGATGACTATCGGGTAAATGCCATGATTGCCTTCAATTCGAGCGTACTGAACAATCAATTCGCGTCGATGGATAATCTGTCCGATTTCGCAAAGGAGATTGCACCGTGCCGTACCTTCGTGTTTTTACGTGAGCTGGAATTCCTGCTTCAACATAATCTTGTGAAAGGTGGCGATTTGGAAAATGCAATCGTGATTATGGACCGTCACGTGTCGCAGGAAGAGTTAGACCGTTTGGCTGACTTGTTTAACCACGAGCGCGTTGAGGTGCAAAAAGAAACTGGTATCCTCAATAACCTCGATCTTCAGTTTGAAAACGAGTGTGCTCGTCATAAGCTGCTGGATATCGTCGGAGACCTGGCTTTGGCGGGTGTACGGATTAAAGGTCGCATTCTTGCCACAAAACCGGGACATGGTGCCAACACCGAGTTTGCCAAATTGTTGAAAAAGGAATACCTGAACAGTAAGCGAAATCAAATTCCGGTTTATGATCCTGAGGTTCAGCCGGTGATGGATGTAAACCAAATCAAAGAAGCACTTCCTCATCGTTTCCCGTTCCTGTTGATTGATAAAATCACCTGCATTTCGGACGATTCAATCATTGGTGTTAAAAATGTCACCGTAAATGAACCATTCTTTACCGGACATTTTCCGGAAGAGCCGGTTATGCCGGGGGTTTTGATCATTGAAGCGATGGCGCAATGTGGAGGGCTTTATGTATTACATAGTAAAGAAGAGAAATATTCAACCTACTTCATTCGGGTGGACAACGTTAAGTTCCGGAAAAAAGTAGTGCCTGGAGATACATTGGTATTTAAGATAACACTCACGAGCCCAATTAGAAGAGGTATTGCAAATATGAAAGGTTTATGCTATGTTGGCAAAACTTTAGTTGCAGAGGGTGAGTTTATGGCCCAGATTGTGAAAAACTAAAAAAAGACTGAAACAATAGAAAATGAAACAACCATTATCTTACGTACATCCCGAAGCACAGGTGGCAGATAACGTGGTGATTGAACCATTCGTTACCGTTGATAAGGATGTTGTTATTGGAGAAGGCACACGCATCGGCTCCAATGTTACGATTTTACCCGGAACACGTATTGGAAAAAACTGTCGGATTTTCCCCGGTGCTGTAATCGGAGCCGTACCTCAAGACTTAAAATTCAAAGGAGAATATACGACTGTTGAAATCGGCGACAATACGACAATCCGCGAATGCGTTACTGTAAACCGTGGTACTACGGCACGTGGAAAAACAGTTATTGGTAATAGCTGTTTGATTATGGCTTATGTGCACGTTGCACACGATTGTTTGGTTGGAGATCATGTAATCCTTGTAAACAGCACACAGCTGGCTGGTGAGGTTACTGTTGATGACTGGGCAATTATTGGTGGTATGTCTGCTGTTCACCAATTTGTTCACATCGGTACGCATGTCATGATCTCTGGTGGATCTTTGGTTCGTAAAGATGTACCTCCGTTTATTAAAGCTGGTCGTGAGCCACTTTCATACGTTGGTATCAACTCAATTGGTTTGCGTCGTCGTGAATTCAACAACGATAAAATTCGCGAGGTGCAGGATATTTATCGCTACATCTATCAAAAGGGCTTGAATACAACTCAGGCAATCGAGATTATTGAAGCGGAAATGTCGGCTACTCCGGAGCGTGACGAAATTTTGTTGTTCGTAAAAGACTCAAAACGTGGTATCATCCGTGGTTATTTCCCGGATTAATTGCCCGCTGAAAATATGAAATGAAGAAGAGGTTGCCGTTTGGTGACCTCTTTTTTGTTGATATTAGATCGAAAAAGAAAACGGCTTTCAACATTTTGTTGAAAGCCGTTTTCTTTTAAAACCGAACTCCGGTTACTACTCTTTGTCCTTTTTGAGATGGTTCCAGCCTTGCGCTTGTAAAGCAATGGTCGATCCCATTCCAGTGACCAGATTCATGCCTTTGTCGGCTTCGCAGATGTGACCGATAACAGTGATGTCCGGGTCGTTCTTAATTTTGTCATGGTCGGCAAGAGGAACCGTAAATAGCAGTTCATAATCCTCCCCACCATTTAGCGCGGCAACCAGCGGGTTAATGCTCAACTCATCGGCAAAGCGCTTGGTTTGATAGTCGAGCGGGATTTTCTCCTCGTAAATCATGCATCCCACACCCGATTGGGTGCAAATGTGCATGATATCCGACGATAGTCCGTCTGATAAGTCGATCATCGCGGATGGGATGATTTCCAGTTTCTTCAGCGCCTGAAGGATATCGGGTCGGGCTTCCGGTTTTAGTTGACGTTCCAGAATGTAATCGTAACCTTCAAGCTGAGGCTGCTCCTTGGGATTCACCTTGTAAACTTCATTTTCGCGTTCCAGCAATTGTAGTCCCATATAGGCTCCGCCAAGATCTCCCGAAACGCAAATCAGGTCGTTTAGTTTAGCTCCATTGCGGTACACTGTTTGTCCTTCATCAATTTCACCTAAAGCCGTTACACTAATCACCAAACCTGTAAGTGAACTGGTGGTGTCACCGCCAATTAAATCGACTCCGTATTTATCGCAAGCCAGTTTAATGCCATCGTAAAGCTCGTCGATCGCTTCAACCGAAAATTTATTCGATATGGCGATTGAAACAGTGACTTGCTTAGGAGTTGCATTCATCGCATATACATCCGATAAGTTAACAACAACCGACTTGTAGCCCAGATGCTTCAGTGGTACATACATCAAGTTGAAATGGATGCCTTCAACCAGTAGGTCGGTGGTTACAACCTGTTGTTTGCCTTTGTAGTTTAGCACGGCAGCGTCGTCGCCAACACCTTTTAAAGTGCTCTCGTTCTTTAGTTCGATTTTATCCGTTAGGTGGTGGATTAATCCAAATTCACCCAGATTTGAGACAGGTGTTGCTTTTTTATTATCCATTTTTTAATTATCAGATGTTGAAGTGTCAATTATGCAATCAAAATGCAAAAATAAGCTTACTTAGCTATCTTTGCAATAATAGTTTAAACATGCCGAATACTTGATTGTTATACAGTCACAGAAATTGAGGAAAAGAATATGGAAGAACAAGATAAGATTTTACACGAGGTTACGTCGAAGGAGTATGAGTTCGGCTTTGTGTCTGAGTTCGACATGGATACCCTGCCCAAAGGGTTGAATGAAGATATCATCCGGGCTATTTCTGCGAAGAAGGAAGAGCCTGAATTTATGCTGAATTTTCGACTGGAGGCATTCCGTAAATGGCAGAAAATGCCAATGCCGGATTGGGCCTACTTGAAAATTCCGGAGATTGACTTTCAGGATATCATTTATTATGCGGCACCCAAAAAGAAAAAGGAACTAACAAGTCTGGATGAAGTTGATCCGGAATTGCTGGAAACTTTTAATAAACTGGGTATTCCGCTTGATGAACAAAAGATATTGTCGGGTGTGGCTGTCGACGCGGTAATTGATAGTGTGTCGGTGAAAACAACATTCAAGGAAACACTGGCCGAGAAAGGAATTATTTTCTGTTCGTTCTCGGAGGCAGTGAAAGAACATCCGGATTTGGTACAAAAGTACCTGGGGATGTCGGTTCCTGTAACGGATAACTTTTTTGCTGCACTGAATTCAGCTGTTTTCTCTGATGGTTCGTTTTGTTACATTCCTAAGGGCGTTAAATGTCCGATGGAATTGTCAACTTATTTCCGGATCAATGCAGCCGGAACGGGACAGTTTGAACGTACCCTGATTGTGGCTGATGATGATAGTAAAGTAAGTTACCTGGAAGGATGTACCGCTCCTATGCGCGACGAAAATCAGCTGCACGCCGCAGTTGTTGAGATCATCGCTATGGATCGGGCTGACGTGAAATATTCAACCGTTCAAAATTGGTATCCGGGTGATAAAAACGGAAAAGGCGGGGTTTACAACTTTGTTACCAAGCGTGGTGTTTGTCGCGGCGAATCATCTAAAATCAGCTGGACTCAGGTTGAAACAGGTTCTGCAATTACCTGGAAATATCCAAGTTGTATCTTGATGGGTGATAACTCAGTGGGCGAGTTCAATTCGGTTGCTGTAACCAATAACTTTCAGCAAGCCGATACAGGTACCAAGATGATTCACATTGGTAAAAATACGAAGAGCACCATTGTTTCGAAAGGTATTTCAGCCGGACGAAGCGATAATGCCTACCGTGGTCTGGTGAAAGTAATGCCGGGTGCAACCAATGCCCGCAACTTCTCACAGTGTGACTCCTTGCTGTTAGGTTCAACCTGCGGTGCACACACCTTCCCTTATATTGAAGTGGCTAACAAGTCATCGATTATTGAACACGAAGCAACAACTTCGAAAATTGGTGAAGACCAAATTTTCTATTGTAACCAGCGTGGTATTTCAACAGAGGATGCTATTGGTATGATTGTAAATGGGTATGCCAAAGAGGTGTTGAATAAACTGCCGATGGAGTTTGCTGTTGAGGCACAAAAACTGCTTCAGATTAGTTTAGAGGGTAGTGTCGGTTAATCCGGGAACCCGAAAAGAATTTGGATTTTTAAACTTGAAACTAGGAATTTATACGATATGCTAACAATAAAGAATTTAAAAGCCTCAGTTGAGGGAAAACAAATATTGAACGGGGTTAACCTGGAAATCAAGCCGGGTGAGATCCACGCGATCATGGGGCCCAATGGTGCAGGAAAAAGTACTTTGGGTAATGTGTTAACCGGTCGCGACGGGTACGAAATTATTGACGGTGAAGTAACATTCCTTGGTGAAAACTTGATGGATATGTCTCCGGAAGATCGTGCTCGCATGGGCTTGTTCCTGAGTTTCCAGTATCCGGTTGAAATTCCGGGAGTACCGATGGTGAACTTCCTGAAAGCTTCAGTAAACGAGCATCGTAAATTTAAAGGTTTGGAGCCGCTTACTGCCGGTGAATTCCTGAAATTGATGCGTGAGAAAAAAGAATTGCTTCATTTAGATTCTCAGTTGACAAACCGTTCGGTAAATGAAGGTTTCTCAGGTGGTGAGAAAAAGAAAAATGAAATCTTCCAGATGGCTATGCTGGAACCTAAACTGGCTATTTTGGATGAAACCGATTCTGGTTTGGATATCGATGCTCTTCGCGTTGTTGCCGAAGGGGTGAATGCCTTGAAAAGCCCGGAACGTTCAGCAATCGTAATTACGCACTACCAACGCTTGCTCGATTACATTGTTCCTGATTTTGTACATGTACTTTACAAAGGACAAATTGTAATGTCAGCCGGTAAAGAGCTGGCTCTGGAGTTGGAAGAAAAAGGTTACGACTGGATTAAAAAAGAATTTGCTTAAACATGACTCAAACGTTAATCAATAAAAAAGCTGTAAGTGAAAAATACAGCGAGCTGTATCAGGCAAGCCGCAGCATGTTGGACGAAGGCTCTTCGGCCCTGCTGAACCGGATGCGTGATATCTCCATGAAACGCTTTGAGCAGGTGGGGGTCCCTGGTTTTAAAAACGAGGACTACAAATACACCAATCTTGAACGCGTTTTCGGAAAAGAATATCGACATATTTTCGCCTACGAGACCGTTGATGTGGATTTAAACGAGGTATTTCGTTGTGATGTACCACAACTTGACACATACACCATTTTATTGGTGAATGGCTGGTATTATGCACGCAATAAGGAGCTTGAAGGGTTACCTGAGGGTGTTGTTGTTGGCAGTTTAAAGGAAATTGCGAATGATAAACCTGAATTGGTTGAAAACCACCTGAACCGTCAGGCTGCTTTGTCAAACGATCCGCTGGTTGCTTTGAATGCTGCTTTTGCCAAAGATGGTTTCTTCATGTATGTTCCGGAAGGTGTTAAGTTTGAAAAGCCTATTCAGGTGATTAACCTGACACGTGCAGAGGAAGCTGTTTTCTCAACACAACGCAACCTGATCATTTCAGAAGCCAACAGTGAAGCCAAAGTTATTTTCTGTGATCATACATTAACTTCAAGTGATTGCCTGGGTAATAGCGTAACAGAAGTTTTTGTTGGTGATGAAGCTGTTGTTGATGTTTATTCGGTGCAAAACCAGAATAATAAATCCAATGCAGTCAATTCAACCTTCTTCAAACTGGGAGAAAAGTCGAATTTGATGTCTGGCGTTGCAACCTTGCATGGCGGATTGATTCGCAATAATCTCATCGTAAGCATGGATGGTGAAAATGCAGAGGCTCATGTGTTTGGCGTATCTTTCACGGATAAGCGCCAGCATGTCGACAACTTTACAAACATCCTGCATAATAAAGCGAATTGTTTGAGTAATCAGTTGTATAAAAACGTACTGGATGAAGATTCAGTTGGCGGCTTTACCGGACGTATTCATGTGGCTCGTGATGCACAAAAAACAAATGCATTCCAGCGTAACAACAATGTTTTGTTGACTGATACGGCCAAAATGAATACCAAACCTCAGTTGATTATTGATGCTGACGATGTGAAGTGTAGCCACGGTGCCACTGTCGGACAAATCGATATGGATGCACTGTTCTATATGCGTCAGCGTGGTATTGGTGAGGCTGATGCCCGAATGATGCTGATGAATGCTTTCGCTCATGAAGTTGTTCAGGAGATCCGGATTGAACCGCTTCGCGACCGGCTTGATGAGCTGGTTGAAAAACGACTGAAAGGCGAATTAGGCCAATGCAGTTCTTGTGGTCAATAAAGAATTAATGACAATAGATATAAAACAAGGGGATCTGCTTGGCAGGTTCCCTTGTTTCTTATAGATGCCCGGCTTAATGTTGCAGTATTGTTAACCCGATCAGCGGGAGGATAAGAAATCAAACTGCTCCATGAAAAATTGCTAATTTTGTATTTCAGCTTAAATGAAGAGAAGATGACTTTAGATATTGCCCGTATACGTGAAGATTTCCCGGTGTTGAAACAGCAGGTTTATAACAAACCGTTGATTTACCTGGATAGTGCCGCCTCGTCGCAAAAACCGCTGGCGGTGTTGAAGAAGGAGGAACAGTTACATCTGGAGTATTACGGCAATATTCACCGCGGAGCCCACTTCATGGCCGACAAAGCGACCCTCGATTTTGAAGGTGTGCGCGATCAGGTTCAGGCTTTCATAAAAGCGGCTAATCGTGAGGAAATCATCTTCACAAAAGGAACTACCGAAAGCATCAACCTGGTGGCCTTTTCGTTTGGCGAAGCTTTCATTAACGCCGGTGACGAGATCATTGTTTCAGAGATGGAGCATCATGCCAATATTGTACCCTGGCAGATGATGGCTGCCCGTAAGGGTGCAACAATTCGGGTGATTCCATTTGAAGATAATGGTCGGCTGATGGTGGAAAAGCTGGATGAGCTAATTAACCCCAAAACGAAATTAATCGCTGTTTGCCATGTTGCAAATACGCTTGGTACTATTAATCCGGTGAAATCAATCATTGATAAAGCTCATGCCAGTGGTATTAAAGTATTGGTCGACGGCGCACAGGCTGTGAATCATGTGGCTGTGAATGTGGTTGAGCTGGATGCTGATTTTTATGTTTTCTCAGCTCACAAAATGTTTGGTCCCAATGGCGTTGGTGTGCTTTACGGGAAGAAGGAGTTGCTGGAAGCAATGCCACCATACCAGGGAGGGGGCGAAATGATTTCGGAAGTGAGCTTTGCCGGTACAACTTACAACGAAATTCCCTACAAGTTTGAAGCAGGTACGCCGCATATTACCGGGGTGATTGCTTTTGGTGAAGCGATTCGTTACCTGGAGGATCTGACCGTTGAGGCTGTCGCCGATTACGAGCACCAGCTGTTGGTCTATGCCACTGAAAAGCTAATGGAAATTCCAGGTATGATCATTTATGGAACCCAAACCGAAAAATCGGGTGTTATTACCTTTAATGTCGATGGTATCCACTCGTTCGATATCAGCACTATGCTCGATAAAATGGGGATCGCTGTACGCTCGGGGCGTTTGTGTGCCGATACGGTGATGCAACATTACGATGTTTCGGGAACCATTCGTATTTCATTTGCTGTTTACAATACAACTGAAGAGATCGATCAATTCATTGCAGCTTTGAAGAAGCTGGTGATGATGTTGAGCTAACTCTGAAATAGCAGTTCAGATCTGCAAAGGACAAGAAAACCCGGCAGCCGAAGCCAACCGGGTTTGTAAAACATTAAATTTAAATCAACCTTATTTTCATTCTTAATTATCAACAACGATGCGGGCAGCCTGGTAGCCATTGTAAAAGTTGGCATTACGGCGGCGGAATATGGAAACCATCTTGTCGAGCCCGTTAGTCAGAACCTCGTTAATTTCGGCAAACAGACTATCCAGCTCTTTGCTTGCCTGTACCGAAGCAACCTGGTAGGCGCGGGGCATTCCGTTTAGCTCGGCGAAATGATCAGCATCGGCTTTCAGATCGTCTATTTGCTCCTGGGTTATTCCATAGTTGGTGGTTAGCTCTAACGTATTGTTGTCGACTGCTTGAATTACCTCGGCTACTTTAGGCATAAAATCCAGATTTCGAAGTCGGTATAGCTCGGAAAAATTATCCGACATTCGTGCTGCGAGCGTTTCATCTCCATTAATCAGGGCCATGGCTTCCAGTGCGTCATTCAGGATATCAGTTTTTGTTGCCACTGTTTTCTTTAGCTGGGTTTTGTTTTTGCCCAGAAACATTTGCGCTTTTTGTTGATCGCCTGCAGCTTGTTCTACGAGTGTAATCAGGCCCGAGAATTTAGTTTTCAGTTCAATGAATTTAGGGATCGAGGTCCACACGGCAGAGTTATCGTCCAGATACGAGTTCGTGGTATCGAACATTTCTTTCCTGTTTATTTGTGACTTATTCATTGGTTAAGGTTTTTGGTTTGACTTATACTAGTTAACACAATTTTTATCCAAAGTCAAGTTTTTGGCCGATTTTTATCGGCTCAGCGCTTGCTGATTTCTAATGATAAGTTGCTGATTTCGGTGTTATACCTACGTTTATGGTGATAAAAAAATCTGCTGTGCGTCGAGCGGTTCTTGTTGTCCGTTTAGCGGTTTTTGCTTAGCATCGAGCGGCTCTTGCTTAGCGTCGGGAGGTTATTGCATAGCATTGAGCGATTATTGCTTAACGTTGAGCGGTTAATGTTGTCCATTGAGAGGTTGTTGCTTAGCATCGAGAGGTTATTGTTGTCCATCGAGCTGGCTTTGCTTAGCATCGAGAGGTTATTGTTTCCCGTTGAGCGGTTATTGTTGTGCATCGAGCGGTTGTTGTTTAATTCAAAATAAAAGAAGGAACCCCATTACAGAGTTCCTTCCGTCTTCCCATTTTCACAACCTAACTCCAACGGTTAAGCGCTATATCTTGTCATCGGAATGTATTTATGTTCTGTTAACGGACTACCGATCGGATGATTGAGCTTAGCTGATCGGCTTGCATCACGCCGGCACCGGTCCATTTCACCTGTCCGCCCTGAAACAGTTTCAATGTTGGTACGCTTCTAATTTGAAATTGTTGAGCTAATGCCGGATTCTTATCCACATCAACTTTGATGATCCGAACGTTTTCACCCAGTTGTCCTTTCACTTGTTGCAATATCGGAGCCATCATTTTACAAGGGCCGCACCAAGTCGCAAAAAAGTCGACTAATACGGGGGTGTTGCTGCTAATGAGCTGGTTAAACTGTTCCATTGCTGTCTTCCTCCTTTGCTTTGGGTTTCTTCCTCAGGTCGCTTACCAGGTAGCCGAGTACACCACCATAAAGGGTGCTGGTGTGCCAGTTGGCCTGGATGGGGCAGGTGCCCGAGGTACAACCAATGAAATACCAGTACAGGTATCCGGCAAGCAGCCCAACACTGATGCCGACCACATTCCATTTATGTTTTAATAAAAATTGTTTCAGTTTCATGATCGTTCCATTTCCTGACAAAGAAAACGGAAGGCGGTTCATTTGTCAGTGACTTGAGTCACAAAAGTAAAAAGAAGGTGATTTTCTAAGCCTGGTGTTCAATCAAGGCTGAAAAGTCGATGATTCCTCGTCCGAGGCCAACCAGACCTTTTTGTTCCATTTGCTTGAGGAGGCGGGAGATCACTTCGCGCGATGTATTGAGGTGGAGGGCTATTTCGTGGTGGGTTCCGATGAATTGTTTTTCACCGGTGGCTTTAAAGCGGGCCATCAGGAAGCGGATTAACCGTTGGTCGAGCTCCATGAAGGCAATCGCATCGATCGTTTCCAGTAATTCGTCGAAACGTTTTCGGTAGGCCCACATCATATAGTTTTTCCACGAGGGGTAGCGGCTCATCCATTGGTCGAGGCATTCAACGGGAATTCGGATTAAGGTCGATTGTTGTTCGGCGATGGCCTGGATGTTGCTTTGCTGTTGGCCCATACAGCAGGTGAGAGCCATGCTGCAGGTTTCGCCGGGATGGAGGAAGTACAGGAGTAGCTCGCGACCTTCGGCATCGTGGCGGCTAACACGAATGTTGCCTTCAAGCAGGATGGGAAACGACTTGATGTATTGACCTTCGCGAATGAGTTTTTCTCCCGGTGCCAGTTCAACGAGTGTTGCCTGTTGCTCCATTTCCTGTTGCAATTCCGGCTCTAAAAACGGGAGTCGCTTGTCAATGGCGTCCTTTATATTGTACATAGCAAAAGCTTTTCCAGTTATAAAACCTACCTGATAACAGGGAATCACCAATAGAGATGAAGGTGGAAAGTTTTCCTGGATTCAGGTTGTCCTTGTTATCTGAAGTTGTCGGGTTGTGTTGAAACTTAAAACTTGGAACTTGAAACCTGGAACTCAGGAGAGATTCTCAGCAAAAAGAAACCGGGCTTTTTGTTCCCGGTTTCACGCTATATTAATAGTTTGTTGCTTCAATTTCGAAGTAAGCTTGATCGTGTTCGCAAGCCGGACATTTCTTCGGTGGGCGAGCTGATTCGTGCAGGAATCCGCAAACACGACATTTCCAGGTTACTTTGCCTTCGCGCTCGAATACTTTACCTTCTTCCAGGTTTTTGCATAGCTGGCGGTAGCGTTCTTCGTGATGTTTTTCAATTTTTGCAATTGTTTTAAATACGGTTGCAATTTGCTTAAATCCTTCTTCTTCAGCAATGCGGGCGAACTCAGGGTACAGTTCAGTCCATTCTTCGTTTTCACCATCGGCAGCAGCTTTCAGGTTTTCCATAGTTGTGCCGATAACACCGGCTGGGTATGAAGCCGTAATTTCAACCATTCCGCCTTCCAAAAAGCGGAAGAAACGTTTTGCATGGGCTTGTTCGTTAATGGCAGTTTCTTCAAAAAGTGCAGCAATTTGTTGCAGACCCTCTTTGCGTGCTTGTTTGGCAAAAAACTCGTAGCGGTTTTTTGCTTGCGATTCACCGGCAAAAGCTTTTAAAAGGTTTTGTTCAGTTTTTGTTCCTTTTATACTCATTTGTACTTATTTAATAGTTAATTCTTGGTTCTCTACACTATCAAAATTAAGAAAAATAAGGAGCATTATTTTCGGTTTGGCTTTATTTAGAATTATTCAACGTTGGATGTTTTTCTTGCGTTAACTTTAATTCTTCACTTCGTTTGAGGCTGAAAGTTTTGTCGCCCTGAAATTTTTACGACATTTACCTTCGCATTAGAAGAAAAATTTTGAATTATGACGATTGACCAAATCCAGCAGGAAATAAACGAGGAGTTTTCGATCTATGAAGACTGGATGGATAAATATAGTTACCTGATTGAGTTGGGTAACGATTTGCCCGAACTGGATGCAAAACAGAAAAACGACCAGTATGTAATTAAAGGTTGCCAAAGTCGTGTGTGGCTGATTCCGGAATTGAAGGATGGGAAAATTTATTTCCAGGGAGAGAGTGATGCCGTGATTGTAAAAGGGCTGGTAGCTTTGTTACTGCGGGTTGTCTCGGGTCACACCCCGGACGAAATTATTGAGAGTGAATTACACTTTGTCGACGATATTGGTTTGAAACAGCATTTGTCGCCAACCCGTTCCAATGGCTTGGTGGCGATGATCAAACAAATTAAGTTGTACGCTGTTGCTTATAAGAAGATTTCAGAATAGGAGGAAGATGCAATGGATAACAGAATTGATCTGATTATTGAGAAACTGAAAGATGTTTATGACCCGGAGATTCCGGTTAATATATACGATCTGGGCTTGGTTTACAATGTGGACGTTGATGAAAATAACAAAGCAAACATTGTAATGACGCTGACTGCCCCTGGTTGCCCGGTTGCCGATATGTTGGTGGAAGATACCCGTCAGGCTGCCTTGGCTGCTGAAGGTGTTGAAGATGCCAACGTTGAGTTGACTTTCGAACCACCTTGGGACAAGTCGATGATGAGTGAAGAAGCCCGCCTTGAGTTGGGATTCTTTTAACCAAGACACCTGAAAGCTTTCAGATACAAACCCGGACAATCCGGGTTTTTTTATACCTTGTTGACAGATGAATAAGCGAGAACAACGAGAACGGATAAAGCAAAAGGCTCTTGAGCTGGGTTTCCTGGCTTGCGGTATTTCTAAGGCTGATTATTTGGCGGATGAAAAATCTCGTCTTGAGCAATGGTTGGCCGGTGAAATGAATGGCGAGATGGAATACATGGCCCGAAATGTTGAAAAACGCCTCGATCCGCGCTTGTTGCACGAAGGTACAAAGTCGGTGATCTCGGTTTTGCTGAATTATTATCCAAATGAGAAACAGCAGGACCCGGATGCACCGGTTCTTTCAAAGTATGCTTATGGTACCGATTATCATTTTGTGCTGAAGGATAAACTGAAAGAGTTGCTGAAATTTATTAATGCGGAGATTGCCCCCTGTAATGCACGTGCTTTTGTCGATTCAGCTCCCGTGCTGGATAAAGCTTGGGCAGTGCGTGCCGGTATGGGCTGGATTGGTAAAAACACCAACCTGATTTCGGTGGAACATGGCAGCTTCTTTTTTATAGGCGAGTTATTGGTCGATTTGGAACTTGAGCCGGATGAGCGGATTGTTAGTAATCATTGTGGTAATTGTACCCGTTGCATCGATGCTTGTCCGACAACCGCCATTGTTGCACCTTATGTCGTTGATGCTCGCCGCTGTATTTCTTACCAAACGATTGAGCAGCGTGGTGAGATTGATCCGGATTTGAAAGGCCAATTTAAGGATCGCGTGTTTGGTTGCGATATTTGCCAGGATGTGTGTCCCTGGAACTTGAAGGCTGAGCCCCACGAAGAACCTGCTTTCGATCCGCACCCGAAGTTGATGGCGTTAACCAGGTCGGAATGGCAGAATATGGATGAAGAGCAATTTTCAGAGTTGTTTCGTAAATCGGCCGTTAAGCGAACCAAATACAGTGGGCTCATGCGTAACCTAAGGTTTCTGGAATCGATAGATTAGTTTGATGGGGAAGCGATTTGAATATAGCACGATCTTAATGCCCCGAACCCGGGGAATTCCCGGAACTTTCGCTGGTTTCCCCTACGATGTTCGAAGGGAATTTGGTACAGGTGGTCCGGTTCGCATCAATTGCTGGATTGATGGTATATATAAAACCGGAAGTCTGGTACCTATTGGGAACGGCGAGCATGCAATCCATATCCGAAAGGAAATTTTGAAGCAGATTGGTAAACAGGAAGGCGATGAAGTACGCATGGTTGTTGAGCCAAATCTGGAGCCACCGGTTTTGGTCGTTCCCGAGGATTTTCAGTGGTTGCTGGATGAGGATCAGGAACTGAAAGCAAAATTTGAAGCACTGGCTTTTTCATACAAGACAGCAATTGTCGATTACATCAATCAGGCTAAACGCCCCGATACTCGCGCCAAGCGGATCGAAAACTTTATTCAGCGCATTAAGTTAGGCTTCTTCCCCGGACAGAAAGTTTAAGATTTTAGAGAGAGACGAATAACAAATTAAAAAATACACTACATTTGGCTTGCCATTACTGAAGTGACTTTGTGTTGACTCTGTAATAATTAGAACATATGTTGTAATAAAAGGCGGGAGTAGCTCAGTGGTAGAGCATTGGCTTCCCAAGCCAAGGGCCGCGGGTTCGACCCCCGTTTCCCGCTCAGAAAAATCAGGTTTTCGGATTCCCGAAAACCTGATTTTTTTGTTTTAAGGCCTTCTGAATATCCTGATATTCTGGTGTGTTCCGTTCCGTAATATGTGTAAAATACATTAAGTAGCGAATATGAACTTTCTCTAAACATGTGATGAAATCTATCGAAAATGAGTATTTCGAACATGGATTGAAAGCAGTAATTGCTTATCTTTAGAAAAAAAGCAAACGACTATGGATACCTTAAAACTAATCGAAAATGATCCTTGGTTAAGCGTTCACGCTCCGGTCATCCTATCACGATATCACGAAGCACAAAATAAAGAGGCTGAATTAACGCAAGGAAGAGGCTTGCGGGAATTTGCCAATGGCTATCATTATTATGGATTACACAGAACCGAGCAAGGCTGGGTTTTGAGGGATTGGGCCCCCAATGCCACTTCGATTTACTTAATCGGAGAATGTAATAATTGGGCGAAAAATGATGATTACCGTTTTGTCGCTGTCGGTGATGGGAATTGGGAGTTAGAATTGGATGCTTCTCAGTTAAGCCATGGTGACTTATATGCCTTTCATATTGAGTGGAATGGTGGCGAAGGAAAACGGATCCCCAGTTGGGTGAGCCGGGCTGTACAAGATGATAATACCAAAATTTTTAGTGCTCAGGTTTGGAGCCCGGAAAAACCTTATGAATGGAAGTATCCTGATTTTAACAGGGGACAAGAAGCTCCGTTGATTTATGAGAGCCATGTCGGAATGGCAGGCGAGGAAGAGCGGGTGCATACCTATAATGAATTTCGGATTCATGTTTTGCCGCGCATTAAAGCAGCCGGGTATAATACAGTGCAGCTGATGGCTGTTCCGGAACACCCCTATTACGGGAGCTTTGGTTATCACGTCTCCAGTTTTTTTGCTCCATCGTCGCGCTTTGGTACTCCGGACGAGTTGAAGGCACTGATAGATGAAGCACATGGAATGGGACTTTCAGTCATTATGGACTTAGTGCATTCGCATGCAGTCAAAAATGAAAATGAAGGTTTAGGCCGTTACGATGGCACCCGATATCAGTTCTTTCACAGTGACGGTAAAGGTGAACATCCTGCATGGGATTCCTATTGTTTCGATTATGGCAAAAATGCGGTCCTGCACTTTTTGCTCTCCAATATAAGCTGGTGGCTTGAAGAATTTAAGTTCGACGGTTTTCGCTTCGATGGCGTTACCAGCATGCTGTATTTTGATCATGGGTTAGGTAAGGCCTTTACAGGATATGATGATTATTATAATGGAAACGTTGATGTTGAGGCAACAACTTACTTCTATTTGGCGAATAAACTTATTCATGAGATCAATCCGAATGCCTTGTCTATTGCTGAGGAGATGAGTGGCATGCCGGGGTTGGCAAGTCCGCTCGAAGATGGTGGATTGGGCTTTGATTACCGGATGGCGATGGGAGTTCCAGACTACTGGATTAAGCTGATAAAAGAGGTTTCTGATGAAAACTGGGATGTTGGTCAAATTTTTTTCGAGCTGACCTCGAAGCGGATGGATGAGAAAGTGGTGAGTTATGCTGAGTCGCATGACCAGGCTTTGGTGGGGGATAAAACAATTATTTTCCGTTTGATTGATAAAGAAATGTATTTCAGCATGCGGAAAGATCAACCAAACATGACCGTTGATCGTGGTATTGCCTTGCATAAAATGATCCGGCTGGCTACAGCGGCTTCTGCCGGTGGTGCTTATCTCAACTTCATGGGAAACGAGTTTGGACATCCCGAATGGATTGATTTCCCGCGCGAGGGAAATAATTGGTCGTTTAAACATGCGCGCAGGTTATGGAGTATTGCTGAAAATCCGGAACTGCGTTTTCACTGGTTGGCCGATTTTGACAGGGAGATGATTCAGTGGATCAGAGATAATCGCTTACTCAATGTTCCTGAAGTCTACTGGCGATTTGATAATAGAGGAGACGAAATTCTTGCATTTCAAAGAGGAGACTACTTGCTGGTGTTCAATTTTAATCCGGTTAATTCATTTACAGGCTATGGAATTCCATTGGAGGCCTCTAAATGGAAGATTGTCTTTGACACGGATGAGGAACGCTTTGGAGGACAAGGTCGAATTGAGCATGGAATAACATATTATACAAAACCTTCGGGTGGGTTAACAAGTCAGCATTACCTGAACTTGTATCTTCCGGCAAGAACAGCACTGGTGTTAAAAAAACAAGCTTTTAGAAAGGTTCGATAAAAAAGCGATTCGGATGAATAGGTATTATACGGAAATTGAGTTTGAAGACTATGAATGGAAGATTGGCTATGACGACAAGCTTTTGTTTATGGGTTCATGTTTTACCGAGAATATTGGTGGAATGATGGAAGAACTCAAATTTCAAACCCTTATAAATCCTTTCGGCATATTATACAATCCGATGTCGATTGCAGCCAGCTTGCGTCGGTTGATGGATCAGCAGAAGTACACACGGCAAGATTTGTTTCATCATAACGGTGTTTGGGGTAGTTTCGACTTTCATAGCCGTTATTCAGCATCATCAGCAGATGAGGCTTTGTCGAAGATGAATGAGCAAGTTCAGGCTGGTCATCAGTTTCTGAAGGAAGCAAACTACCTGGTTCTGACTTTGGGAACAGCTTGGGTGTACGATTTGAAAGCAACCGGCACTTTAGTGGCTAACTGTCATAAGTTTCCGGCTTCGGATTTTTTGCGCTATCGGCTGAGCCAGGAACAGATAGTTATAGAATTTAGTAATTTGTTAACGCAATTATTTGAAATTAACCCAAAATTAAGGATTTTGTCAACGGTTAGCCCGATTCGACATCTTAAAGATACGGCTCATGGTAATCAGCTAAGCAAATCAACGCTTTTGCTGGCACTCGATCAGTTGGCTTCTGAAAATGAGAAAAGTCGTTTGACGTATTTCCCATCCTATGAAATTGTGATGGACGAATTGCGCGATTACCGTTTCTATGCGCCGGATTTGGTTCATTTGTCGGCAGTAGCCGTGGAACATATTTGGGGTAAATTTTGTGATGTTTTAGTGAATAAAGAAGCTCGTGGTTTGATGACTCAAATTGAAAAACTGAAGAAAGCTGCGGCTCATAAACCGTTTCGGAAAGATACACCCGAGTATGCAAAATTTTTAACACAGATTATAAATAAGATAGAGCAGTTAACAAATAGTTTTCCTAATCTTAACCTAGACAGAGAGAAAGAATATTTTCAAACGGAAATGAACGGATGTGAACAACAATGAACAGATTCAATAGGAAATGTTTCAGTATGTTTGTATGGTATCATCCCCTGTTATTTCCTGATAATAGCAATGATTGAAATTATTTTAGGCCTAAAGTCTGAAACGTATGAGTTATCTAAAATTTGATAAAAGTAATTTGGTTAATTTGGAGTATTCTCTTAATAGAGAAGTTATTCGCTCCAACAGGTCCGGTTCGTATATGAGTACAACAATTGCTGGTTGTAATACCCGTAAGTACCATGGGATCCTTATCTCGCCTATTGAAGATTTCGAGGGCGACAAGCACCTTTTGCTAAGTTCCCTTGATGAAACGGTTATTCAACACGGTGCAGAATTTAATCTCGGTATTCATAAATACGAGGGTGATCACTATGAACCCAAAGGACATAAATATATTCGGGATTTTGATGCTGAGTTTGTGCCGAAAACGACCTGGCGGGTTGGGGGTGTTGTATTAACCAAAGAAAGGCTTTTGGTCGAAAATGAAGAGCAAGCTTTAATTCGTTACACCTTGGTGGAAGCGAACTCACCTACAACATTAAGGTTGAAACCTTTTTTGGCTTTCCGCAGCATTCATCAGCTGAGTAAAGCGAATCTGTATGCCAATACTAAATTTTCTTCTATTGATAATGGTATCAAGATTCGCCTCTACGAAGGCTATCCTTTCCTTCATATGCAGTTGTCGAAGAAAGGCGAGTTTGTGGCAGTCCCTCACTGGTATAATAACATTGAATATTATAAGGAGAAGGAAAGAGGCTTTGATTATCAGGAAGACCTTTATGTTCCCGGTTACTTTGAGATCCCGATTAAAAAAGGAGAAAGTGTAATCTTTTCGGCTTCTACAAAAGAATCGAAAACCGGGGCGTTGAAAACAAAATTTACGAAAGAAACAGGTAAACGTGTTCCCCGAACTTCATTTTTAAATTGTTTGAAGAATTCGGCCCAACAGTTTATCGTTCGAAATAAAAAAGATGTAGATATTATTGCCGGTTTCCCTTGGTATCCCGGCCTAACCCGTCAAACATTTATTGCATTGCCGGGATTAACGCTCGCAAATAATGATCGAGAAACATTTGAACAGGTTATTGATACCCAACTGAAAGGAATTAAAAACGGACTCTTTCCGAAAGTCTTCAATAAACCGGAATGTGGGTATGATACATTAGATGTTTCGTTGTGGTTTTTTTGGGCAATTCAGCAACTCTGTCGAAATGATAAATGTGGCAGTTCTATCTGGCTGAAGTACGGAAAAGTGATGAAGGATATTTTGGAGGCCTATAAGAATGGAGCTGGTTTTGGAATAAAAATGTATTCAAATGGGTTGATTGGATCTGATCAAACCGACCAGCCAATGACATGGATGGAATCGGTTGTGGACGGAAAACCCGTTGTGAAACGATTAGCCTCGCCGGTTGAGGTTAATGCACTTTGGTATAATGCTGTATGCCATGCATTAGAACTGGCTGGTGTTGCACGTGATAAAGAATTTTTGAAAGAATGGGAACAGCTGCCGGCACTTATAGCCAAGTCATTCACCGAAGAATTTTGGAGTGACGAGAAAGGTTATTTGGCCGATTCAGTTAGTGATACAGATAAAGACTGGACTGTGCGTCCGAATATGGTTATTGCCGCGGCAATGGAATATACACCGCTCGATCGGGAGAAACAAAAGTCAGTACTTAGCATTGCAAAACAGCAATTGTTGACTCCCCGTGGTTTACGGTCGTTAAGTCCCGAGAGTCCTGAATATGAGGGAATCGTTAACGGGAGTGTTGATCAGCGTAACCGGGTTATCTACCAGGGGGCTGCATGGCCCTGGTTGGTACAGTTCTTTGTCGAGGCCTATCTTAATGTACATAAGCGTGGTGGAGTCCATGTTATTAAACGGATGTTGGAGGATTTTGAAAGCGATATGACAGAACACTGTGTTGGTTCAATATCTGAAATGTACAATGGAAACCCACCGCATTTGGCGAAAGGTGCTGTTTCTCAGGCATGGAGCGTTGCCTCAATAACTCGTTCTATTGGGTTACTTGTTGATTTTGAAGAGTAGAAAATGTTTAACTTACTAGTTCTTATAGGCGTATGAAAATTTTAATGTTTGGTTGGGAATTTCCTCCGCATATTTCCGGGGGGTTAGGAACAGCTTGTTACGGGCTAACAAAGGGGTTAGCCGAACTGAAAGATGTTGATGTAACGTTTGTTGTTCCAAAGGCGTACGGCGATGAAGATCAATCAAGCATGGAGTTGATCGGGGCAAATAATGTTTCAATAACCCGTAAAAAAGTGCATTTCAAAGACCTTCAAAAGAAAATTGATTATTATGAAGTAGAATCCGGAATGGTTCCTTATATGGATCCGGAAGAGTTTTGGAAGCTAAGCAGTAAAAAATATGCCGAGAAAACTCGCTTTGTTGAGACTTCTGAAGAAGGGAAACTGGAGTTTACCGGGAAATACGGAGCCGACTTGCTACACGAAATTTACAAGTATTCGGTGGTAGCAAAAATTATTGCACGCGATAACGAGTTTGATCTGATACATGCACACGATTGGTTGGCATATCCGGCTGGTATTGCTGCTAAAGAAATTAGCGGTAAACCTTTGGTAATTCACGTTCATGCGACCGACTTCGACCGTAGCGGTGGGAGCGTAAACCCGCAGGTGTACGAAATAGAAAAACGGGGAATGGATGCTGCTGATCAAATTATTACAGTTAGTAACCTTACCCGGAAGATTGTGATTGAAAAGTATGGTATCAATCCCGAGAAAGTAACAACCGTTTATAATGCTGTTGAGCCGGTAAGTGAGCAGGAAAAGGTGAAGCTGAAAAAAGGGGTCGATGAAAAGATCGTTACCTTTTTGGGACGTATTACAATGCAGAAAGGACCGGAATATTTTGTGGAAGCAGCCAATCTGGTGTTGAAGAAAATGAATAATGTTCGGTTTGTGATGGCAGGAAGTGGCGATATGATGGATGCTATGGTAAGACGGGCCGCTGCTTTGAAGATCTCGGATCGGTTCCATTTTACAGGCTTCCTAAAGGGGGATGATGTGTTTGATATGTTCAGAATGAGCGATGTGTTTGTTATGCCTTCGGTCTCTGAACCGTTTGGAATTGTTCCGCTTGAGGCTATGCAGTCGAATGTGCCGGTTATCATCTCGAATCAATCTGGTGTGTCCGAGATCCTGAAATATGCGATTAAAATTGATTATTGGGATACACATGCTATGGCTGATGCCATTTATGGCTTGTTGAATTACCCGGCCTTGTGGAATACGTTCAAAAAATACGGAAAAGAAGAGGTGGACAGCCTGCAATGGCGGCAGTCGGCAAAAGATGTACGTGATGTCTACCAAAAGAGTATTGGATTAACAAAGATTAAAACGAGATAAATATGAGAGCCATTTGTCTAAACTTTCAAATTCATCAACCTTTTCGCTTTCGCCGTTATCGTTTTTTCGATATTGGTAATGATCATTACTACTACGATGACTATTCCAATGAAACAATCTTGCGAAAAATGGCTGATCATGCCTATTTACCGGCAAACCAGATATTACTTGATTTAATTAAGAAATACAAAGATAAATTTAAGGTCAGTTTTACGATCTCTGGAATTGCTTTGGAGCAACTTGAGCTTTATGCCCCTGAAGTGCTCGATTCATTTATTGACTTAGCCGAAACAGGACAGGTTGAGTTTGTAGCCGAGCCATATGCTCATTCCTTAGTGGCATTGAAAAGCCCGGAGGTGTTTAAATCACAAGTTGAAAAGCATATGGACATGATTGAAAAGTACTTTGGTCAACGTCCGTCAGTTTTGTGTAATTCGGAGAAAGTTTACTCGGATGAGATCGGTGATATTGCAGCAGAAATGGGCTTTAAGGCAATGCTAACAGAGGGGGCTAAACATATCCTTGGATGGAAATCGCCAAACTACCTTTATTGCAGCGCGTCAAACCCAAGGCTCAAATTGCTGATGCGTAACTTTCAGTTGAGCGACGACTTGTCTTTTCGGTTCTCGAATCAGGCCTGGAGCGAATATCCGCTTACCCCTGGCAAATTTGTCGATTGGCTCAACGATGATAAAAAGAACGAGGTGATCAACCTGTTTATGGATTACGAGGTATTTGGTGTCTATCAACCGGAGTCCTCGGGGATTTTTAAGTTTTTGGAGGAATTGCCGAAGATGGTTTTGAAAACGGCTGGTATGAAGTTTGCGACACCCTCGGAGCTGGCTGATGATCTTCAACCAATTGCCCCGGTAAGTGTCTCGCATCCGATATCATGGTCGAATGAAGAACGCGATCTTTCGGTTTGGTTGGGGAATGAGTTACAGCAAGAGGCTTTTGATAAGTTATACCGGTTACAACAAAAGATGATCAATGTAACCGAACCGGAACTCGTAAAAGATTGGGAGTACCTACAGGTAAGCAATCATTTTTACTATATGAACACGAGATTCTTTATCGATGGACATGCGCAACGGAACTATAATCCGTTTGAAAGTCCGTATGAGGCATTTATTAATTATATGAATGTTTTAAGTGATTTCGAACTTCGTTTGAATAGTTTTGTTCCTGAAAATAAGATTGAAAAAGAAATTGCGGCTCTAAATAAATTACTTGAGGAGAAAGAAGATAAACTCAAGAAATATGAATTAGAATTAAAGAATTTAACAACCGGCAAAGTGAAAAAAGACAGGACCACGAAGCCGGTAACCATTAAAAAGAAGAAGACCGCAACTAAATCTGCTAAAAAAGATTAGATGTTAAACCCGTTTTTAGCATGACTCAAAACCTGAGGCAGGGGTCACTGAACTATTTGGGGTGTATAGTTGTATTAAGCTATTACGCCGGATAACGTTTGGTGGAGTTGTGTTGAATGTTTAAAAACGACATGTTGTGGAAATACCGAAATGGAAAAAACTGTTTGTTGAATCAAACATCCCGGAAAAGTTAGCTCCTCTGAAAGAGTTGAGCAAAAACTTATGGTGGGCTTGGAATACCGATGCCCGTGAACTTTTTGAAGAAATAGATCCCGAGATATGGGAAGAAACGGCTCATAATCCAATCGATTTGTTGGATAAGGTCAGTTATCAACGCTTTCTGGAGTTAGAAGGTGATGATCTTTTTATGGGTAAAATGCAAGCTGCACTCAAGCATTTGCATAAATATCTGGCAGAGCGAGAAGATCTTGATGGCCCGGAAATTGCCTACTTCAGTATGGAATACGGCTTACACGATAGTTTGAAAATCTTTTCCGGAGGTTTAGGTATCTTGGCCGGTGACTACCTGAAAGAAGCCAGTGACTCAAAAGTGAATTTAGTGGCTGTTGGTTTGTTGTATCGTTTTGGATATTTCAAACAAACAATCTCTATTCATGGAGATCAGATGGCCAACTATGACGCACAACAGTTTAATAAGGTGCCGGTTCAGCCGGCATTGGATGCCGATGGCAACTGGATTGAAATTGAGGTTGAATATCCGGGACGCATGCTGAAAGCCCGCGTGTGGGAAGCAAAAGTTGGTAGCGTAAGCCTTTATCTGCTTGATTCCGACTTTGATGCCAATCGTGAAGACGATCGTTTTGTGACTCATCACCTGTATGGCGGAGATAATGAAAACCGACTGAAACAAGAGATGTTACTTGGCTTGGGAGGTATTCGTGCTCTGCGTAAATTGGGATACCAATCGCAATTGTACCACTGTAACGAAGGTCATGCAGCCATGATCGGTCTGGAACGGGTGAAAGATTTCATGAATGAAAAAGGATTAACCTTTAAACAAGCCAAAGAGGTCGTTCGTGCGTCTACGCTTTTTACGACACATACACCGGTTCCGGCAGGACACGATGCTTTTCACCAGGATTTATTCCGCGGTTATATGAATTACTTTGCCGAGAAAATTGGTTTAAACTGGGATGACTTTATCATGCTGGGAAAAGCCAAGCCGGAAGAGGACCACTTCAATATGAGTTTCCTGGCAGCGAACATGTCGCAGGGAATTAACGGTGTAAGTTGGTTGCATGGTGAAGTGTCAAAAGATATTTTAAAAGATCTGTATGAAGGGTTCTTACCGGAAGAACTCAATATTGGCTATGTAACTAATGGGGTACACTATCCCACCTGGACAGCCAAAGAATGGAAGGAACTTCATCTGAAATATTTTGGAGATACATTTGTTGAAGAGCAACTGGATTTCGATTTGTGGGAGAAGGTTTACAAAGTTCCCGATGAGGATGTTTGGAACGTGAAGCGCGATCTGAAGCTGAAAATGATCGATTATATCAAGGAGCGTTTTGCAGATAACTGGATTCAACGTCACGAAAATCCGAAGTTAATTTCGGAGGTGTTAAGCAAGCTGAATCCTAATGCACTGACGATTGGTTTTGCTCGTCGATTTGCAACTTACAAGCGTGCTCACTTGTTGTTCCGCAACCTCGACCGTTTATCAAAGATTGTAAATGATCCGGATCGACCGGTGCAATTTATCTTTGCCGGTAAAGCTCACCCTGCGGATAAAGCAGGTCAGGACTTGATCAAGTATATTATCGAAATATCGAAGAGACCTGAGTTCCTTGGGAAAATCATTTTCGTTCAGAACTACGATATTAACCTGGCAAAAGTATTGTTGCAAGGCGTTGATATTTGGTTAAATACACCAACCCGCCCGTTAGAAGCATCGGGTACCAGTGGTGAAAAAGGTGTGATGAACGGTACAATCCACTTCTCAGTACTTGATGGTTGGTGGGTTGAAGGATACAAGGAGAATGCCGGCTGGGCATTACCGATGGAACGCACTTATGATGTTCAGGATCTTCAGGATGAATTGGATGCTGATACCATCTACAACATCTTTGATCACGAGATTATCCCGACTTATTACGACCGGAATGAAAAAGGCTATTCCGAAGAATGGGTTAAAGTAGTGAAGAATACGATTGGACAGGTAGCTCCTAATTTTACAACGACCCGGATGATCCGGGATTACCAGGAACGTTTTTATCAACCGCAGGCAAGTCGTTACCTTCATTTGGTTGACAGTGACTTTAAGGTCGCTAAAGAACTGGCTGCATGGAAAGACAAAGTTGCCGGAGTTTGGAATGATATCCAGGTGCTTAATGTTCAACTTTCTGATGGAATTACCAACGCTTTAAAGATTGGTGAAAGCTATCCGGCCAAGGTTGTACTCGATCTGAAAGGACTTTCTTCTGATGATATTGGTCTGGAGATGTTGATTACATCATCGGGCACTAACGGACAGATGGAGTTGGTGGAAACACTTCAGTTTGAGGCTGTTCCTGCTGAAGGCTCCAAAACAACTTATAAGTTGGATATCACAATTATGGATCCGGGGTCCTATAATTATGGACTACGCATGTATCCGAAGAATGATGACCTTCCCCATCGTCAGGATTTCAAGTATTTAAAATGGTTGTAATAAAACCGAATATAATTGAGGACAAGAGGCTGCTGAAAAGTAGCCTCTTTTTTTTATCCGGTGAAAAGACAGGGGTGAGGTTTGGGCACTTTCAAAATAAAGCTAATTTTGTTGCTTACTATATTGAAAAACCAAGTTATGGCTGGAGAAAAAAACCTTGGATCGAAGATTAAACAGCTACGATCAACTCAAAATTTAAGTCTGGAGGAGTTGGCAGAACGTAGTGGCTTGCTTGCAGCGCAAATCGAAAAAATTGAAAAAGAAGCAATAATTCCTTCCTTATCCCCACTGATTAAAATTGCAAGGGCATTAGGTGTACGCTTAGGAACTTTCCTGGATGATTCGGATCATTTGGGGCCGGTTGTTGTGCGTAATGGTAAACCTGCGGACGGCGTTCGTTTTACATCAGAAGAAAACGGGTCGCGGGAACACTTGAATTTTCTCTCGTTGGCCGCTGATAAAGCGGGACGAAATATGGAACCGTTCATTGTGGAGATTGAGCCTTCTGAACAGTCGGACTACAAACTATCGACCCACGAGGGCGAAGAATTTATTTATGTTCTTGAGGGTGAAGTTGAGATTAATTACGGGAAAGATTTGTATCAACTAAGTGCGGGCGACAGTATTTACATCGACTCAATTGTTATGCACAATGTGCATGCTAAAACGCGGGAAAAAGCACGTGTATTGGTCGTTTTATATACCCCTTTTTGATATTAGCTGAATCTTCAAATTATTAGCATGCAGTTAATCGATTATACGTTAGGAGGCATCCTCGAGAAATATGCATTCGAAACACCCGATCAGGAGTTTATGGTTTATCCGGATCGGAACCTGCGATTTACTTACAGCGAGTTTAACCAGCGAGTTGATCAGTTGGCTAAAGGCTTGATGTACATTGGTGTAGGTGAGGGCGATAAAGTTGGTATTTGGGCAAATAATGTGCCCGATTGGTTAACCTTTATGTTTGCATCTGCCAAGATTGGAGCGGTTTTGGTTACAATCAACACGAACTATAAACTCTCCGAACTGGAATATTTGCTGAAGGATGCCGATATTCATACCCTATGTCTGATTGGTAATTACCGGGACAGCGATTATGTGAATATGATCTTTGACCTTGTTCCCGAGCTGAAAAGTCAACCACGTGGTGAGTTACATTCTGCGAATTTTCCTGAACTGAAGAACATCGTTTTTATCGGGCCGGAGAAACATCGTGGTATGTTCAATACGGCCGAGTTAATCCTTTTGGGAGGTCACCTGGATGATTTGGAACTCGAGGAGGTAAAAGAGCGTGTCAACTGTCACGATGTTGTGAACATGCAGTATACATCGGGGACAACAGGTTTCCCAAAGGGAGTTATGCTCTCGCATCATAATATTCTGAATAACGGAAAAGCAACCGGCGAGTGTATGCGTTATACAGCTGCTGAGCGTTTGTTGATTTGTGTGCCGTTTTTCCATTGCTTTGGATGTGTGCTGGCTTTGTGCGCCGTTGTAACCCACGGGGCAACGATGGTTATCACGGAGGATTTCAATCCTTTGATGGTTTTGGCTTCTGTCGAGAAAGAGAAGTGTACAGCACTTTACGGAGTGCCAACCATGTTTATTGCCGAGCTGCATCACCCCATGTTCGATATGTTTGATCTGTCGAGCCTGAGGACCGGTATTATGGCCGGAGCACTTTGTCCGATTGAGACGATGAAACAGGTGATGGAGAAAATGCATATGAAAGACGTCATCAGTGTGTATGGCCTGACTGAATCGTCACCCGGTATGACGGCTACCCGCACCCATAACTCGCCGGAGGTTCGGGCAACAACAGTGGGCTTCGAATTTCCGAATGTTGAAGTTGCTGTTATTGATCCGGAAACGGGTGAAGAATGTCCGGATAATGTACAAGGCGAAATGTGTTGCCGTGGCTACAATGTTATGAAAGGCTACTACAAGAATGAAGAGGCTACCCGCCATGCCATTGATAAAGAGGGCTGGCTGCACTCGGGCGATTTGGGTATACGTGGTGATGATGGCTTTTTCCGGATCACGGGGCGTATCAAGGATATGATTATCCGTGGTGGTGAGAATATTTACCCTCGGGAAATCGAGAACTACTTGTTTAAAATGCCGCAAATTGAAGCTGTTGAGGTAGCCGGCATTCCTAGTCCGAAATATGGCGAGCAAGTTGG
>NZ_JBZQJF010000019.1:0-3548 GCF_059905295.1 Mangrovibacterium sp. | reverse complement strand
GCAATAGCTGACGAGCAACCCCGTGAAAAGTCCCCAGGTAGCGCAATTGCTCATTGATAGCCGGATTCGATTCCCCCAAAAACAGCGCGATACGCTCTTTAATTTCCCGCGCCGCCTTATTGGTAAAGGTGAGCACCACCACCCGGTCGAAGGGTACTTTCTCGATAAAATGCAGGTAAAACAGTTTAGCAATCAACACCGTGGTTTTCCCGCTGCCCACCATAGCCGATAAAATGGCCTGTTGAGCCGGGTAAAAAACAGCATGCCGCTGGTACCGGTTTAAGCGTTCAAAGGTACGCCCCAACTTGGAATCGGTCTTTCGGATTCGCTCAATCACATCAGCATAATCGCTTACCGGTTTGTTAATAGCCGGCTCAAAAGCGTGCGACACAGCCTGCCCCTCTGCTTCAAAAGCATTGGCCAGCTGATCGAAACTACTTTGTGATCCACGAATACGCGAGTGCAAACGCTTTAAACTCATAATTGCTGAATGATTGACCGGTAGTACCGCAAAGGTAAACCATAAATTGATCCGGGAAAACACTATCATGATTCTTTGGAATCACCAACAGCAATGAAAGTAACCAAAACCTAACAGACTACTGGATTAATGAGAAAGTAATCTCGAAGCGACTTCGGCCTACTTTTTATCGAGGGTTGAAAGCGAAATGAAAGCTTAGTAAAGCCGGGAAGCTCCGACGACAGAAGGAGATCACCCGGCTTCACTTAGCTTTCACGAGCTGACACCTGAAGATAAAAATCAGCCTTGAATTTTTTGTTTACTTTTGGGTTCAAGCCAAAAAGTAAAATCTGTCCGATAGGACAAAATAACCTTTCTTATACAAGTCAGAAGTGAAAGACCATTCGCTTAAGCCTCGTAACATAGACTTTCAAAAAAATTAAAACCCGTTTTATCCAAAGCTACCAGCCCAAAGCAATACCAAGGGTTTTATACAGTAGGAAAATAAAAAGAAGAAGCACCCCTACTTTCAAAAATCGAATCACTCGTGTTCCCCATGTGTATAATTTCAAGGCGTTATCCGTTGTTACCTTTGTTGGATAATTAAACAAATACGGAAACCTGCTAACTACCGTCAACCCAACATAAAGTAACAGTCCAATACCCGGCAACAACCAAATGCTGTTTCGCAAACCATACGCATCAACCTGACCGCTCAGATCAAAGTGCATTGGTATCTCGTCCGGTAAATCACCATAAAAAAAGAGTGTTAAGAAAATCAGGCACGCAACTTCAATTGCAGCCAAAATTTCGAAGAAATAATCTGTTCGGCTTAGCCTGATTGTAATCCTTGGTCTTTTATTCATGATCTGGTATCGTGTTTCACCGCTTAACGGCTCAAAATCAAAACGGCAGATCAATATTAACAATAAAAATAATTAGACCGTATCGTTTTCCCGAATTTCAACCCGGCGAATTTTACCACTAATGGTCTTCGGTAATTCTTCTACAAATTCAATGACCCGCGGATATTTATACGGAGCAGTCACCCCCTTCACATGATCTTGCAACTCCTGTATTAACTCAGCACCGGCTTTGTGCTTACAATCGGCAGCCAACACCACAGTAGCTTTCACAACCTGTCCGCGTATTTCGTCGGGAACACCGGTAATGGCACACTCAACGACATCGGGGTGAGTCATCAAAGCACTTTCCACCTCGAATGGTCCAATGCGATATCCCGAGCTTTTAATCACATCATCAGCCCTTCCAACGAACCAGAAGTAACCATCTTCATCACGCCAGGCCAGGTCACCCGTATAATAAATGCCCTCACTCATGGCCTCATCGGTTAGTTTTTGGTTTCTGTAATACCCTTTAAACAAGCCCGATGGATACTCCTGGTCATAACGAACAACAATCTGACCTTGCTCCCCGGCCTGGGCCGACTCCCCATTCGCAGTCAACAAATCAATATGATAGTGCGGGTTAGGTAATCCCATCGATCCCGGTTTTGGATTAATCCACGGAGATGTAAATACAGTAAGTGTCGTTTCACTTTGGCCGTAGCCTTCGCGCAGGCGGATTCCGGTCATCCGGTAGAACTGATCGTACACTTCCGGATTTAAAGCTTCACCGGCAATAGTACACCATTCCAAAGCCGACAGATCGTACTTACTCAGATCTTCGCGAATCAAAAAGCGAAAGATCGTTGGCGGGGCACAAAGCGATGTAACTCGGTACTTCGAAAGAACCTCTAAGATTGCTGATGGGGTAAATTTTTCATGATCGTAAACAAACACCGATGCTCCCACCAGCCATTGTCCGTAAAGTTTTCCCCAAACAGCCTTCAGCCATCCTGTATCGGCAATTGTTAAATGGAGGCTTTCCTCATGCAGGTTTTGCCAGTATTTAGCTGTAATAATATGGGCCAAGGGGTAAACACTGTCCAGCACAACCATCTTCGGATCACCAGTAGTTCCCGATGTAAAACTAACAATGAGCGGATCGTCATTCTTTGTTGGTTCTGCCGGACGTTCAAACGGCTGAGCATCTTTAATGCCGGATTGAAAATCTTCCCATCCTTCCGGGATATCGGGACCAATCGAAATCAACTGTTCAACAGTTGGCGACTGCGGCATCGCCTTATTCACATGATCCAGAATCAACGCATCCCCATCGCAAATAATGCCTTTGATCGAGGCTGCATTCGTCCGGTAAATAATGTCTTTGGAAGTTAACAAGTGTGTTGCTGGTATAATAACAGCACCTATTTTGTGCAATGCAATAATGGTAAACCAAAATTCGGCCCGACGCTTTAAAATCGCCATAACCATATCCCCTTTTCCAATTCCCAGCGACGAAAAATAGCCTGCCGTACGATCGGTAATCTCTTTGAGCTCACCAAAGGTATAAGTACGACTCTCCCCCTGATCGTTGGTCCATACTAAAGCTCTTTTATCAGGGTCTTGGGCTGCCCATCCGTCAACGACATCGTAGGCAAAGTTGAAATCTTCGGGAATAACGATTTCGTAGTTCGCTTTAAAGTCCTCAAAATCGTTAAAAGTTGTTTGTTTTAAATACTTCTCAATCATATCTTTTTACTTCCTTCTATTTACTGATCTTAAGTCAGCAATTCTTGTTCTACTCCAAACACGGCACACCAAGCGTTTAGAACAGTCAAAATCCGGCTAATTTGGCATTTAGAAATACGCGGGTTAGTTACATTAAGCCTGCTAAAAATAAGACAGTTGTAAAAGTAAGATTAATTTTCGGGCATTGAAAGCATTTCAGGTTATGACTTCTTTATGAATTGAACCAAAACAAAAAATATTCATGATTCCCAGTGAATCACCCACAGCAATGAAAGTGGAGGAAAACAAGAGAAAACAGTTGAAGACAATTGAAGACAAACGAATGGAGATGGAAACTTGCTCGAAGCGCTTTCGGCCTACTTTTTATCGAGGGTAGGAAGCGAACCGGAAGCTTAGTGAAATCCCGATGATTATCGGGACGAACTTAGCTTTCAGGAGCTGATACCTGAAGATAAAAATCAGCCTTGCGTTTTCTGTTTCGTCTTTGGGGCAAG
>NZ_JBZQJF010000018.1:0-32183 GCF_059905295.1 Mangrovibacterium sp. | reverse complement strand
CTTTCACCATTCCGATATAAAGGATGATGCGCGCCTGAAAAAACTGTTTTGCGATGCGGGCTGCCAAAGTTTGTTCGACTTCTGCGAGGGCGAAAAACTCAAAGACTGTCGGCACGACCAGCTATCGAGCTACATCATTCAGTACATCCAACTGGATCAGAAAACCGATTTGACAGCTATTGCCGGTTAAAAGGGCTTTTTCAAATAAATTGTACCTTTGTTTTTAGTTAGCCGAAAATAGCATTACTGCTTTCGGATTGATACTAACAAAGCCTTCTCTCCGTTTGTATGATCGAAAAAACATCAAAGCATGTCTAATTTTGATCATTCTAAAGTCAATTACAAAAAACAGAAAACAATGAAAAAAAGAATTCTAACAATTGCCTTATTCTTTATTTCCGCGGGACTATTTGCACAATCTGCCCCACTTTCGCAAGGTGAAAAACAGTTGAACTTCGGTCTGGGTGCCAGCGACCATGGTTTGCCGCTTTATGTTGGAGCCGACTTTGCCTTTCACAACGACTGGACCGCCGGCCCGGTTATCAAGCTGGTTATCGACGATGACAGCAAGTTTGCAGCCCTTGGACGTGTAGACTACCACTGGAACCGCCTGTTGCTCATTCCGTCAAACTGGGACTTCTACCTGGGTGCCAACCTTGGCATTTTAAGTGGTAATGGTGTCGATATGAATCTTGGATTACAGTTGGGTGGTCGTTATTACTGGAATGAAAAATGGGGCGTAAACCTCGAAATTGGCGGAGGTACCGGATTCGATACTTCGCTGGGCTTGAGTATGAAGTTTTAAGTCAACATCCATACAACGATGAAGGCCGGAGTTATTCCGGCCTTTTCTATTTAATTCGTTTAGTATATCGCAAAAAGTACAGCCTATCCTGGCTTCAAACACTTACTTGGGGCCTTGCCCCAAACCCCACCTACTTTTTTGTCTTAACACCAAAAAGGCAAAAAAAATCAGGCTGATTTTTATACGCAGGGGTCAGCTTCCTCCTAAAGTTTGAAAAAGTTGGGGGACCGATTGCTTTCACCCTGTCGGTGAACACGGAATCATTAAAGTTTTTGAAGATATATCTACTGCATTAATTGGTAATCTTTAATCAACAGGTTTGCCGATAAATTCAGCCGAACCGCCAGCTTCCGAATCATTTCGACCGTCAATCTACGCTTCCGATTCAAAATCTCAGACACTCTGCTCTTCCCTCCAATCTCCGGAATCAAATCAACTTGTTTAAGGTTCATTTCTTCCATTCGAATCTTAATCGCTTCAATCGGGTCCGGTGCATCAATCGGATAGTGTTTGTTTTCATAATCGTCAACCATTAATCCAAGTATCTCCAGCTCATCACTTTCTGGTGTACCAAATTTGGCATCGAAAATCTCTTCCAATCTTTTCAATGCTGCTCTGTAATCCAGTTCGGTTTTAATCGGTTTTAATTCCATATCCAACACTTTTAAATACTGTTTGCATCAATTTTATCATATTCCGAATGAGTACCTATGAATCGGACAAATGCTAGTTGATGATCGAAATTGAATTTAATCACCAACCGATATGAATTGCCTTTGATATTAAAAACAATCCTGCTATCCTTCAGAAAACTGGCATTAGCATAACTCTGTTTCACATCGTTGGGCGTTTTCCAATCCGAATTCATGGCCGTATCGTACCAGGTTTTTAAATATTGCTCTGAATCAGGATATTTTTCCCAAAATTCTCTTAGTGTACTTTTGGCAAATATTCTTTTCATAGTTCCCTATATGGGAACAAAGATAGCAATAATTCTCAAATCGGGAACTTCCTTTTTACAGGATGTTTCTCATGTCATTATGGCTAAAACTATCAGATAGAAGATTCCTTTCTACTGCGTTGCCGCAAGGACAGATATAAGCATTGAAGGATAGATAGATTGAAAGAGTTGCAAGATCCTGGCCTCAAGCTGCAAGTTGATTCAAATTCAAGGTTTTAAACTCCAAATTTCAAAAAAGGAACGCGGTACAATAGCGCACCAGCTAGGTTTCCTTTTACCCTTGGTTTGAGCGCTATCGGAAACAAGTAGAAGTGAGAAGATAGTCAAAATAGCACTTTCTTACTTCTACATTCCTTATTGGTTATTCGATATTCTACATTTCAAGGATTGCTTCCTCCTGTGTCGCCGCAATGGCACCATCGGCAAAATAAAGCACGAAAACGAAGTGATCCATCTCCCAAAAGGTCAGCTAAAAACAAGCCTAGTAATAATCGGCCAGCCCTAAGGGGATCAGCTCGAACGAAAGGATCTGCTGCAAATCAGCATCCTCCACCTCGCTGTACTCCGCTTTCCCGGCAACAATCGCCTCTAAAGTATTCATCCTTATTGGGCTTAATTCAACCGGTAAACAGGCCGAACGGCGCTCGATTACCACTTCTTTATCGTCGTTCAACTGAATGGTCTCGAAGTCGTTCATGCCGGTTGCCTGCGGAAAAATATGGCTCACATGATACTCTGCAAAACAAGCCAGGCCGAGCTGTTTTACGCGCGGTAAATGTTCCACGTGAAAATTGAACCGTCCGCTGCGGGTACTCAAATTCACCTTTCCTTCGGCAATTTCCATTGCGAAAGCGTCCTGCACAAGAGCGACTTCATCCTGTTTCAACTTTGCAAACAGGTTTCGCATGTAGCCGTTTTCAGTCATACTCTCCCACGGATACAACACCAGAGGCGCATGCTTTTGACGATTCGCCGACTTCTGATGGCGGTTTTTGTACACAAACGAGCAGTAGTTGACAGGCAGGTTGATCCCTTCATCCAAACTGTACTGAATAAGCCGAAGCGCCGTCAGTTCCGAATCGATTACCGTTACCTTTTCGCCGTGCGTGTAGGTATAATCATGCTCAATAAGCTGATTGAAATTGTAGGGAGTCAGTCGCATTTGATGAAAATTGAGGTGGTTCACACCCAAATCTTTCAGTTCGCGAATTTTTTGTTTCAGTAATTCTTCTTCCTGCGGAACCGCCGGAATTTCGACCGTAACAACCGGAATTTGGCCCACTGCCAACTGCAGTTGTGTTGTTTTATAGTCGGTTGCACCAATGTCGAAGCGCATTTCATTCAGCCCGGCAGCTTTCAGGGCTTCCACCTTTTCCGGAGTCAGCAAAATGCCATTGGTATAGAGCCAAACATACAGCTCGTCGCCAAAAGCCTCCTTCACAGCTTTCACAAAAGCCAGGCTTTTATCGAATGAGATCAGGGGTTCGCCTCCCGAAATACTCACCCCTTTGAAGCCAAACCGGCGGATATACTCCACATAAGTTTCAGGCTCATCAAAAATGAGGGTATTCGTCTCCGGCCGGGCCAGATCGGTTTGCTGTGTCGGGCAGTAAAAGCACTTTCCGTTACACAGGTTGTTGATGAACAAACACGACCACTGCCCTTCGCCGCAAAGCCGGCAGCCGCGCGATAAGTTCGTTACATCCACCTTACTCTTATGAAATCCCCATTGAACACGATCGCCGATAGCCTCCAGAATTTGTTGGCGTTCGAGCATCGCGGTAGCAGCTTCATCAGGCGATGGGAACTTCAAATAGTTGTATTTCACCTGATATTCTTCCTGATTCCTCAGCAAGTGCCGCTGTTTTAAAGGCGTTAACCCATTCATTCAATACTTCAAATAACTTGGCCGCAAATATAAATTGAAAACAAATGCACAAATGATTCCTTTCAAAAAAAGATCAGCCAAGTGCAAAAGCCAGTAAATCGCTGATCATGAAATCTAAAAAAGATCAGCTATTGAAGGCTGCCATTCATTCAGAAAGGCATAGTTTTCGAGAAATTTCTACCTTTGCAGAAATTTCTCAAATCGATGGATAATCAACTACAGATCTATAATACGCTAAGCCGCAAAAAAGAAGTTTTTGTTCCTCTGCACGAGGGCAAGGTTGGTCTTTATGTTTGCGGCCCTACTGTTTACGGAAAAGCACACCTGGGACATGCCCGCCCGGCTGTGACCTACGATTTACTGTTTCGCTACCTGAAGCATATTGGCTATAAAGTGCGCTATGTTCGCAACATTACCGATGTAGGCCACCTCGCCAACGATGCCGATGAAGGTGAAGATAAAATTGCCCAAAAAGCCCGTTTGGATGAGCTGGAGCCAATGGAAGTTGTTCAGCTGTACACCAACGATTATCATCGGAATATGGAGAAGCTGAATGTGCTTTCTCCGAGCATCGAACCTCGTGCTACCGGTCACATCATCGAGCAAATTGAGGTCGTTGAAAAGATTCTGAAAGCCGGCTATGCCTATGAAAGCCAGGGATCGGTGTATTTCGATGTTGAGAAATATGCCAAGGATTATCCTTATGGTGAGCTTTCGGGCCGTAAAATTGAAGACATGCAGTCGAACACCCGCGAACTGGACGGTCAGGATGAAAAACATTCGCCCCTGGACTTCGCAATTTGGAAAAAAGCATCTCCGGAGCACATCATGCGCTGGCCATCGCGCTGGAGCGACGGTTTTCCGGGATGGCATCTGGAATGTACTGCCATGAGTTGTAAATACCTCGGTGAAACCTTCGATATTCACGGTGGTGGTATGGACCTTTGTTTCCCGCACCACGAAGCGGAAATTGCGCAATCTAAAGCAGCAAACGGGCACGATGCCGTACGTTACTGGATGCACAATAACATGATTACGCTGAATGGCCAGAAAATGGGTAAATCACTCGGTAATGCCATTTCTCTGGACGAATTCTTCAGCGGCAATCATCCCCTTTTGGAGAAAGCTTACGATCCGATGACGATCCGCTTTTTCATGTTGACAGCGCATTACCGCAGTACGCTCGACTTTTCGAATGAAGCATTGCAAGCCGCTGAAAAAGGCATGGATCGTTTGTTGAAAGCTTCGGAAACACTGGAAAGCCTGAAAGCAAGCGATACATCATCGGTTAATGTAGCAGAGCTGAAAGAAAAATGCTATGCCGCTATGAACGACGATCTGAACAGCCCCATTGCCATTGCACACCTGTTCGACGGGGTGAAAATGATCAATTCGGTTGCTGATGGCAAAGCAAGTATTTCGGCAGAAGACTTAGAAGCACTTAAAAGTCTCTACAATACCTTTGTTTTTGACTTATTTGGTTTGAAAAAGCCGGAACAGGCCGAAGGGAACAACGAAGCTTTTAATTCGGCTATTGACCTCTTATTGCAACTACGCCAGGATGCAAAAGCCAACAAAGACTGGGCAACGGCTGATAAAATCCGCAACGAGCTAACTGCTCTTGGATTCGTCATTAAAGACACCAAAGAAGGCGCCAGCTGGGAATTGAAGTAATTTCAGGACAAACATATGACAAACCCTTGCAAACAATTTGCAGGGGTTTTTTATGGTCCTTTGTCAATGCCTGGCAAAAAGCTACATTTGTTGATCAAGGATTTCGAACCCTAAAAAATGATTTGCTATGCCAGTCTCCCGCTTTGGTGTATCACTCGACGAAGAACTGCTAAAGGCTCTGGACGAGTATGTTAAAGACAATAATTTTGCCAACCGCTCTCAAGCAATCCGGTTCCTGGTGGAAAAGAACCTGGTGGAGAAAAAATGGAAATGCGACAACCTGGTTGCAGGAGCCATAAGCTTGGTTTATAATCATAGCAAGAAGGAAATCCGCAATCGTATTCAGGATATTGAAGCTGAAAATACCGAAGTGATTCTCTCCTCTCAAATTTTTCACCTAAACACCGAAAACTGCCTGGAGATTGTTGCCGTAAAAGGCCCTTCATTCAAGTTAACGGAACTGGCAGACCAACTAATCGGCATCAAAGGCATTCAACACGGAAAACTGAATATGAGTAAAGTAGAATAACTGTAAACAAACAATTCAATATTAGCCATGAAAAAATTAGTAACGCTACTCCTACTGGTCGTTGCACTAGGCAGCCAGGCCCAGGTAAAGCCTATTTATAACCCGAAGGCTGATGCACAGGCTGACATCAATGCTGCCGTAAAACAAGCTTCAGTTGAAGGAAAACATGTCTTTCTGCAAGTTGGTGGAAACTGGTGTATTTGGTGCCGCCGTTTTCATCAGTTCATTCACGACGATGCCGATATAAGTCAATATCTCTCCGATAACTATGTATTTGTCCTGGTTAATTACAGCAAAGAAAACAAGAATGAGGATGTGCTTCAGAAGCTCGGCTTTCCGCAACGTTTTGGCTTCCCTGTATTCGTAATACTGGATGGCAAAGGAAACCGTATTCACACCCAAAATTCAGCCTATTTAGAGGCAAACGACGGCTACGATAAGGACAAGGTGCTTGGTTTCTTAAAACAATGGTCGCCGGCCGCCCTCGATCCACAGACCTACGAAAAGTAAGAACAAACATGACTTTCATTCTGGATTATCCCTTGGAATACATTTAACTTAACAGTGAATTTTAAGGGAAATAAAAATGAAAGCAATTGTCAAAAGTAAACCGGAACGCGGCCTATGGATGGAAGAGGTTGCAATGCCGGCAGTAGGCCCCAACGATGTACTGGTTAAAGTAAAAAAAGCAGCTGTTTGCGGCACCGATTTACACATTTACAAATGGGACGAGTGGGCCCAAAATACCATTAAAACTCCCGTCACCATCGGTCATGAATACATGGGTGAAGTCGTTGAAACCGGCTCTGAAGTTGATCGGGTACATGTGGGTGAACGCGTGACTGTAGAAGGCCACATTGCCTGTGGTTTTTGCCGCAATTGCCGCCGCGGCAGACAACACATCTGCGACCACACCCTGGGGATCGGCGTTCAGCGCGACGGGGGATTTGCTGAGTATATTTCCATTCCGGCGAAAAACGTCTTAAAAATCGACAGCCGGATTCCCGACGAATTGCTTTCTATCATGGATCCGCTTGGTAATGCCACCCACACAGCACTCTCCTTCCCTTTGTTAGGTGAAGATGTACTCATAACGGGCATTGGCGGCCCCATTGGAGCCATGGCTACAGCTGTTTGCCGCTTTGCCGGAGCCCGTAATATTGTTGGCACCGATTTATCACCTTATCGCCGCAAATTAGCCCGTAAGATGGGTGCAACGCTGGTGATCGATCCAACTAAAGAAAACATCAAAGATGCCATGAACAGCCTCGGCATGGTTTCCGGTTTCGATATTGGATTAGAATGTAGCGGTTCTCCAATAGCATTCAACGACATGGTGGAAAACATGTACAACGGCGGAAAAATTTCCTTGCTGGGTCTTCTCCCTAAAACGACTCAAATCAACTGGAGCAAACTGATTTTTAAAGGATTAACACTAAAGGGTATTTATGGCCGTGAAATGTACGAAACCTGGTATCATATGGAAATGATGTTAACCTCCGGACTTGATATTTCTCCGGTCATCACGCATCGCATGAAAGCAGATGATTTTCAACAGGCTTTCGATATTATGGAAGAAGGAAATTGCGGGAAAATAATATTGGACTGGGAGTAACAATATATATTATTATCCGTAATTTCTTATCATACACTTTACTACCAAAACCTAAAACCTATGAACACAACCGTTTCAAGAGGTATCAGATTCATTAATTTCATCCTTGACTTTCTATGCTTTCTTTTCATTACTACAATTATTTTCTTTTTAATAGGAAGGTATATTAATCCTTCAGTTATTGAAAGCGGATACTCAAATCGTCTTTTATCAATTCTATTATACTTAATCTATTATATTGTTTTCGAATCAATTTTGGGTACCACACCTGGAAAATTGGTAACAAAAACCAAAGTGATCCAAAAAAACGCTACCTCCATTTCATTCCTGACTGTACTAATCCGATCAGCATCACGCCTCATTCCTTTTGAACCAATAAGTATCTTATTCAGCACCAACAAATTGAGCTGGCATGATAAACTATCAAATAGTCAAGTGATTAAAGTCTAATCTTAATTATTCAAATTATGAAAAAAAAGCTCGTAAAATTTACTGCAATTTGCTTTGTAGTATTGACACTACTCCCCTCGTGTGCTACTGTTTTTGGAGGTAAAATAAGCGCATGTCAACGTACCAAGCCTGCAAGTGGTGAACCTGCAAGAAAAGTAAGAGCAGTTGCATTAATTGCTGATGTAATACTATTTTGGCCCGGTGCAATTGTTGATTTTGCGACTGGTGCTATTTACAAACCATGTGATAAGTAGTAATCCCTAATAAAAAAGGATCAAGCTATTTCAGTTTGATCCTTTTGCTTATTGTAAACTCCAGAAAACTGGTGCCATTGGCAATTTGCAGACCTCTGAAACGCACATCGGAATTAAATTGGGTTTGCACAAAGGAAGCCCCCACATAAAACCAGGGTAAATGATAACCACCTGCTAAGCGAACTTCTCCCCCTAAACCTGCTTTCCTTTTGATGGCGATACCCTCGTCAACGTATTTCATGTGGTTATAACGGAAGCCAAATTTAGTAGATGCTGAAGCGGTAATTATCGCTTTTCTAAAGGGCACTAATGAATAGGCATATCCAAAGCTGCCATATAAGGAGTAGGACTGAAAATGAATCAAATCAGACCAATCACTAAAATAGTCAGCACTGATCTCAGCGGGAATAATTCCCTGTTCATTTTCAATTTTAAACGATGAAAGCCCCGCTCCGAGAATGATGGAGCCTGCACTTTTCTTTTGCAAATCAGTTTGATTAAAAGCGGCTTTGTAGGAAAAACGTTTGGAGTTGAGCACATAGATGAAATTGACACCAAAGTTCTTCGTTTTCAAGTTGCTCATTTGGCCATAAACACCATCAATGGTTTTAAACTGTCCGGAATTCTCGCCATGAAGGGTAGCATAATAACCTTTAGTGCGCAAGGCCATCACATCTAAAATAAACGGTCTTGCGATAATATAACTCTGAAGTCCGAAACTCGAGGTGTGGCCGTATTGCTCTACATTATTGTCTGAAAAGGGTAAATCGGCACCAATCTTTAAACCAAACCATTTGTAGTTAAAACCGGCACCCAATTTGAAATCATCGTTGGAGTGATATTTAAGACCGAACTCATTGCTGTGATCATTCAGGGAAACCTGATTTCCTTTATCGGCACTATATATCCGAACAATCAAATCGTTATAATAAGATTCGATATAGTTCGGATCGTACCTTTTGGGAGTAGAATCCTCTAAGTTCTTCGCACTAACAAAATTACCTGCTAATAATAACGCAAGTAGCAACCACCCCTTTTTCATTCCATTTTTAAATATCAAGCTTCACCCATACCGGACAATGATCCGAATGAACAGCTCCGGGAAGAATCCCGGCATCCATAATCTTATCTTTCAACGGTTCTGTAATCATGTTATAATCGATACGCCAGCCCTTATTCCGGGCTCTTGAACCGGCACGGTAACTCCACCACGAGTAATGATCAGGTTCCTGAACGATTTCTCTGAAGCTATCGACATAGCCCATATCTACAAATTGCTGGAACCATTCCCGCTCCTCGGGTAAAAAGCCCGATGTGTTTTGTTGTTTTTCAGGATTATGAATATCGATCCACAACCGACAAATATTATAATCGCCCGAAATAACCAAATTTGGCCGACTTTTCCGAAGTTCATTTAAATAATCTGTGAAATCGGCTAAAAAATCCATTTTATAGTCCTGTCTGGGGCCTCCGGTAGTTCCGGAAGGGAAATAGGCGCTAATCACACTAAAATCGCTGAAATCGGCTCTAATTACCCGTCCTTCGACATCATATTTCGAGTTACTCATTCCCAGTTCCACATGAAGTGCTTTTTCCTTAGTCAAAATAGCCACACTACTGTACCCTGGCTTTTGAGCTGAAAAGCTATAAAAATGATACCCCAATGCTTCAAACTCTTCTTCGCTCATCTGACCAGGTTGAGCCTTGGTTTCCTGGAGACAAAGAACATCGGGATTTTCTTCTTTCATCCACGTTAAGAAATCCTTCTTTAATGCGGCTCTGATGCCATTAACATTATAAGATAAAATGCGTTTCACAAAAATTCGTAATTTTGATTATTCTTTTCAAAAGTAACAGAAACAATTAATTCAGAAAACCCAGTGAACAGAGGCATCGTCATAAAGTCAACCGGTAGTTGGTACTCAGTAAAAACTGAGGCCGGCCAGGTTGTTGATTGCAAAATCAAAGGGAATTTTCGCATCAAAGATATTAAAAGTACTAACCCAATTGCTGTTGGAGATCATGTTGAATTCAGATTGGACGAACAAGATCCTGAAGACACCAACAAATCGGTTGGTTTAATTACTGAAATCTGCGACCGGAAAAACTATATCGTTCGTAAATCTCCGAACCTTTCGAAACAATCGCACATTATTGCGGCAAATATCGATCAGGCATTCTTAGTGGTCACAACCAACTACCCGATTACAACTACAACCTTTATCGATCGTTTTTTAGCTTCAGCAGAAGCCTACAGAATACCTTGTACATTGGTATTCAATAAGATAGATCGATTTAACAAAGAACAAACAGCTCATTTAGAAGAATTAATCGAACTTTACAGCAGTATTGGTTATCGTTGCCTTAAAACATCGACTAAGAAGAATATTGGTTTGGATACCCTGAAAAAATGGATGACGGGTAATATCAATGTCTTCTCGGGTCATTCAGGAGTCGGCAAATCAACCATCATCAATAAAATTGAACCCAGCGTAAATTTAAAAACTAAAGAAATTTCAGAATATCATTTATCAGGACAACACACCACCACTTTTTCTGAAATGTTCGAATTGAATTTCGGCGGTTACATTATCGATACTCCGGGCATCAAAGGTTTCGGAATGCTCGATATGGACAAATATGAAATTGGCCATTATTTCCCGGAAATTTTTAAACGACTCGAAAAATGCCAATACAATAATTGCACCCATACACACGAACCGGGTTGCGAAGTCAAAAAAGCAGTCGTTGAAAAGGAAATTGCCGAAAGCAGGTACTTTTCCTACCTCGGTCTGCTGGAATCGGATCAGAAGTACCGAAATTAAGCTAGATGATATAAAAACAGAAACCCGCCGAAAGCGGGTTTTTTATTAGATAAAACACAATATTTCAGCGTTTTAATTTAAAATAATCGAAGACTTTAGTCGCTCTAGAATCGCCTATTTCAGCAGCGACGGTACCATAGGCCTGTTTTTTTAAATTCTCAAGGCTTTTAAATTTCCGTAAAAGGTGCTGAATCGTCTTCTCCCCTACTCCGGGTATATTTTGTAATTCTGAATGGATAAAATTTTTTGAGCGTTGCTTTCGATGAAATGTAATCCCGAATCGGTGAGCTTCATCTCTGGCATGTTGAATAATTTTTAAGGTTTCCGAATTCTTGTCGAGATATAAGGGAACAGAATCTCCAGGAAAAAAAATCTCTTCCAATTTTTTAGCAATACCAATAATCGGAATCTTACCTCGAAGATTTAATTCGCCAAGAGCATTCAAGGCAGCTCCAAGTTGACCTTTACCACCATCAATAATAATCAGATTCGGTAATGGATTATTTTCGTCAACCTGACGTTTATACCTCCGATAAATAATTTCTTCCATCGAGGCAAAATCATTCGGTCCATCAACGGTTTTTACATTAAAATGACGATACTCTTTTTTAGCTGGTTTTCCATTTTTAAAAACAACACAAGCTGCAACCGGATTTGTTCCTTGTAAATTTGAATTATCGAAACACTCAATCTGCACCGGCAAATCATGTAAGCGCAAATCCTTTTTCATCGTTTCTAAAATTCGGTTGGTACTTTGTGCTGGTTTGGATAAGGCATATTGTTTTTCTTTCTCCATTCGAAAATATTTGGCATTTCGAACAGACAAATCCATCAATTTCTTTTTATCGCCGCGTACCGGAACTTTAAAATACACCCCTTCCAAGTCAATATTCGGCATAAACGGAACAAGCAATTCTTTTGAGTTACTGAAAATTTTCTGACGGATATCTACTATTGCATATTCTAATAATTCTTCGGGAGATTCATCCATCGCCTTTTTGATTTCACTCGTGTACGTTTGGACAATAGCTCCGTTTATTACTTTTAAATAATTGACAAATGCAGATTTCTCAACAACATCAATTCCGAATACATCAACATCAGTAATGGTAGAACTAACGACAGTCGATTTATTTTGAAATTTCTCCAAGGCTTCCAATTTTACTTTAACCTGGTTCGCCTCTTCGAACTGGTAATTTTCAGCAAATTCTTTCATCATCTGCCGAAGATATTTGATCACACCAGAAATATTTCCTTTCAAAATATCTTTAATCTCATCAATGTATTTCGTGTAATCCCTCTCCTCTTGAAAAGCTTCGCAAGGACCTAAACAATTCCCGATATGATATTCCAGACAAACTTTATATTTTCCTGCCTGAATATTTTCCTTCTGTAAATTCAAATTACAAGTACGAAGTTTATACAAACGACGGAATAAATCAAGTAAAGTACGAACAGCAAAAATGGAAGTATACGGACCGAAATAAAGTGAACCATCCCGAATTACATTTCGCGTTTGAAACACCCTCGGGAAGGGTTCATTTTTGACAACAATCCAAGGATAAGTTTTATCATCTTTCAACCGAATATTATAACGAGGCTGATATTTTTTAATGAGATTATTCTCGAGCAACAAAGCATCTTGCTCGGTCTCGACAACCATATGTTTGATGTCGTAAATATTCCGAACCAACAAAGTGGTTTTCCGGTTATCATGATTTTTGGTAAAATAGGATGAGACCCGTTTCTTCAAATTCTTCGCCTTACCCACATAAATAATCTTCCCGGCATTATCAAAATACTGATAAATTCCAGGTTGATCCGGCAAAACAGAAACCAGTTTTTTAAGATGATCTAAACGATTATTTACAACCAAAATTCTTCCCTTCCAAAATAGTTTTTCACAAATTTTAAAGCGGATACCCGTTCAAGAATATCCGCTTTAAATTTATTGTTTTTAGATCAATTTGTTCGACAACAAATCAAGAATCAATACTCGATTATACTATGCGTTTCATATTGACTTAGTAATTTTTTATTGCCGTTTTCAATGAATTTAAGATCACAGATAAAGGAAAAATAAACCTTCTTAACATTCATTTGCTGCACCAATTTTAAGGCCGCCAAAGCAGTCCCTCCGGTAGCCAATAAATCATCATGAATCAATACAACATCATCCTCCGAAAGAGCATCCAAATGCATTTCAATAGTATCTGTTCCATACTCCAATTCATAGGATTCTCCGATCGTATCTGCCGGTAATTTCCCTTTCTTTCGGGCCGGTACAAAACCAGCTCCCAAGCAATAAGCTACTGCTCCACCAACAATAAATCCCCTAGATTCCAGCGAGACAATCTTAGTTATCCCCTTCCCATCGAAGTAGGAACTAACTTGATCAACAACCTCCCTGAAGGCTATCCCATCCTTCAACAGTGTGGTAATATCCTTAAAACTTATTCCCTTCTCCGGGTAATCCGGGATCTCTCTTACGTATTGTTTTAGATTCATTCTTTACTTTTTTATCAGTGTTCCACGTGGAACACTACCTTCCTAACATGATTAAAAGAACATTAATATCGGCTGGACTAACACCTGAAATACGGCTCGCCTGACCGATAGTCTGAGGCTTAATTCGGGCCAATTTTTGACGAGCTTCAGTTGAAATTGTATGGATAGATTCGTAGTCGAATTTATTCTCAATGTTGATATTTTCGAGCCTTCTGAACTTATCAGCCATTTGCTTTTCTCGCTCAATATAGCCGGAATATTTAATCAAAATTTCAGCCGATTCCAGGATTTCCTCATACCGGTCTTGAGGTACTTTTTGAAGGAATTTTTGGAAAGGAATAACCGGTTCTATAACATCAAAAATAGAAACCTGCGGGCGAGAAATAACATCTTTTAGCTTAACTCCTTGTTTTAAAGGACTGGTATTTTTAGCTTCCAAAAGTTCATTTATGAACTGCGGTTTGATCGAAAAATTAGAGACAAAATCGACAATTTCATCCCGATATTTTAACTTCTCTTGAAGCAAATTCATCCTTTCTTTTTTAGCTAATCCGAGTTCAAAACCTTTAGGTGTAAGTCTTGAATCAGCATCATCCTGACGTAAAAGAATTCGATATTCAGCACGAGATGTAAACATGCGATAAGGCTCATCAACCCCTTTCGTAACCAAATCATCAACTAAAACACCAATATAAGCTTCATCCCTATTCAGGACAAATTCAGCTTTTCCCTTGGCTTTTTGATGCGCATTAATACCTGCAATAAGACCTTGAGCGGCGGCTTCTTCATACCCCGTAGTACCATTAATTTGGCCGGCGAAAAAGAGATTTTGAACCAATTTTGTCTCAAGCGTATGGTATAATTGAGTAGGATCAAAGTAATCATATTCAATCGCATAACCAGGTCTGAAGATCTTAGCATTCTCCAATCCTGGAATCAATCGCATTGCTTTATACTGAACATCCCAAGGTAATGAAGATGAAAAACCATTCAAATAGTATTCAACAGTGGTCTCCCCTTCCGGCTCTAAAAAGAGTTGATGTTGTAATTTCTCAGCAAATGTTACAATCTTGGATTCAATACTTGGGCAATAACGAGGGCCCGCTCCGACAATAGTCCCATTATACATTGGAGAATCTTCAAAGCCAACTTCTAAGGTTTTATGGACATCCTCGTTGGTATATGTAATCCAACAAGGTCGTTGTATTAGCGTTGATTTTTCACCAGGCAAATAGGAAAATTTATAATACCCCTCATCACCTTTTTGCTCAGTAAGTTTCGAAAAATCAATCGTACGTCCATCAATACGAACCGGAGTACCAGTTTTTAAACGACCGGTAACAAAACCTGATTCCGCCAACTGATCGCTTATAAAATAAGAGGCAGATTCGCCAATCCTTCCTCCCTCCATTTGAGAGCGACCTATATGCATTAGACCATTCAAAAAAGTACCATTAGTCAAAACAACAGTCTTGGCTTGAAACTCAACCCCAATCTTTGTTTTCACACCTTTGACAACACCATCTTCCATCAACAGATGAATAACAGCATCTTGCCATAGGTCCAAATTCTCGATTTTTTCTAGTTCATTGCGCCATTCTTCCGAAAAACGCATCCGATCACTTTGAGCTCTTGGACTCCACATTGCAGGTCCTTTTGAGCGATTTAACATGCGAAACTGAATAGATGTACGATCGGTAATAACACCAGTATAGCCACCTAAAGCATCAATTTCGCGAACAATTTGCCCCTTTGCAATTCCACCAATAGCAGGATTACACGACATTTGGGCATATTTCCCCATATCCATTGTGATGAGCAAGGTTTTCGACCCCAAATTGGCAGCTGCAGCTGCAGCTTCGCAGCCTGCATGCCCTCCTCCTACAACAATGACATCATAAAATGGTAACATGTATCAAAATTTTAGACCACAAAATTAATAGAAAAGCTTAAATTAGAAAAGGTTAGAAAAATGAGAGATAAAAGTCTTCTTTTTCAGTCATCAACTTTTTTTGATCAGGCTCCTTATCCGGATAGCCTAACAAATGCAAAACACCATGTACTAATATACGACGTAATTCCAAATCAAAACTAACGCCAAATTTTTCAGAATTCTCTTTAACGCGGTCAACACTAATAAAAATATCACCGGAAATAATTCCATTTTCGACGTAATCGAAGGTGATTATATCAGTGTAGTAATCGTGATCAAGATATTCCTTGTTGACATTTAAGAGATACTCATCACTGCAAAAAATGTAGTTAATATCACCTGGTTTTTGCTTCTCGGAAGTAATAACTGAATTAATCCAGCTCTTAATCTTTCTTCTCTCCAATTTTAGAGGTTTAACATCCTCATGGTGAAATAGTATGGGCACGGTTGAAATTAAATTTTAATTGTATTATTGAACCATTATTTTTGAAGTTAACTTCATCTACAACATTATGAATAATAAATAATCCTCGCCCACCCTCTTTCATTAAATTATCGCCAATAGTAGGATCGGGCAAATTTCGAAAATCGAACCCACGACCTTCATCATGAATTTCGAATAACAAGGCATCATCAGTCAGTTCAGCAAAGAGAGTAACAAATTTATTCTGATCAAATTTATTACCATGACCAATGGCATTAGAAACAGACTCACAAACACCCAATGCCACAAAATTAGATTTTGAAACATGAATATTACAGAGAGACAAAGTTTCATCAACAAAATTTTGCACCTCATCTAAATAACGAAAATCAGATGGTATACGTAAGGACTTTTTCAAATCTATGGTTTTACCTTATTAATATAACTTCGATATTTATCTTCATAAAAATTGCGCATGCGGATCGAATTGTATCTTAGATCCTCCATTTTATTTTTCTCTCTCTCTTTATACTCAAAAAGCAAATCAGAGTTACCATAAATTTTCTGGTCAGCAGTTTTTGATTCCCGCTTGTCATCAAGGTCTCTTTCAATTTCAGATTTTTCAGCCTTCAATAAGTGATCCAGAATCAAATTTTGACGATCAATGATATTGTGGCTCAAATTTTTATTGAGCAAATCGACTCTATTTTGTTCAATAAGTTGTTCAATAGCTCTAAGTTGCTCTTTAGCAGAACTTCCAATTCGATCATCCATCATCATTTCGCCAATCATATTTTTCAACATTTCCTGCTGCATCAATGATTTTCCAATTTCCTGGCCTAATTGACCCGCGGAACCCTTTTTCATTCCTTCAATCATTTGTTGAAGTTGATCCTTCAAGGATTGTTGAGCATCTTTCAACTTACTCATCGAACCTTTTCCACTACCACCAGGTTTATCACACTCTTGATCACCAGGCATAGAATTGGCCATCATTTTTTCCAAATTTTCCAGAGCCTCATTCAATAAAAGCGCTAACTCATTAAACGAAGCAATAGCATTTTGTTGAAACCGTACAGCCGACCCAAAGTCTAAATCTTTCAAATCAGACACAACACGCTGAAGAGAAAAATCAATTTTTGAAATTTCACTATTAACCTTAGAACTAATAGCAGGTGTACGAGAACTTAGGGCATATAAGGAATCTTCAACCAATTTCGACTGGACTCCAATTAAATCCTGCGTATACTGAACTTTGGTCAACGATGGATCACTAACAGACAGATTCTGGGACAAATTTAAAATTTCTTCCTGCTCTAAGGATAAAAAAACCAGATTCTTAAGGATTTGTTTTAAGTTATTTATATTCTCTCCGGCAGATGCAACTTGACTATTATTCAACATTTGTTGAAGGGAAAAAGAAAGATTAAGAAGTTGCTCATGATTTTCGGAAAGACCATCTTGTATTTTGTTAGCACGTTTATGCTGAATATTTTCCTGTATATCTTCATAATTTTCATCAATACTATTGAATTCATTATCCAATGGATAAAGATTCATCGGTTTGTCCAATTCACTATTAGATTGTTGTAAATCAGATAATTGCTTAGAAAGTTCTTGAAGTTTATTTTGATTTTGAGATTCTTCATTAGCTAAATGATCCAAATTTTTCTTATCAAACTGATCAACCTGTTGAGCCTCATTTTCAGCAACTTTATTAATCTCAGATATGATTGATTCTAAGCCCTGTTCAATCTGATAACGTTTTAGCAATTCCAGATTACGATCTAATTGCTTGGAAAGATCATCCATCGGGAAATCCATACGATTCATCAAATCATTAAACCTATCCTTGTCGAACTGTTTGGCTAACTCATTAAATTCATCAAATAATTTTTGAAGCTCATCGGTCATAATATTTTTCAGCAGTTCATCTATTTGCTTTTGTTTTTCCATTAACTCGTCCTTTTGACCATTAAAGGAATTATTGAGATTATTCAATTGTGAATTTTTATTTTTTAGTTGATTCAAAGAATTTTGCAATTGGGTACGATTTTTAAGCATTCGTTTTACAAATTGCTGTTGATCATATTGATTTAATTTTTCAGAAATACTCCGGTATTTAAAGTCATTAAAATCGGCCTTCATCTGATCTATGATAGATTGACTTTCATTTACAAGATTTTGAACATCCGTAAATAGAGTATCAGACTGTTGGGTAATTTCTTTGTAATCAGGAATGTGAAAATTAAAAACTTCTGAAGTACTACTCTTAAAACTATGGAAGCTATCATTATCGCTAACAGTAAAATAATAGGAAAAATCTTTCCCCAGGCCAACGAAATCATTGAAGTTAATACCGTAGTAAAAGTCTTGTTGCAAGCTATTTGGAAGAAAACTAAGTTGAAAAACAGAATCAGTTTGAAGGCTTCTAAGATTAAAAACTAAACGATGAAAACCATAGTCATCAGCAATCTCACCTTTAAAATAAAATTGCGTCAAATTGATCGAATCCTGGACTTGAACAACCCCAATAGTCGGAAAAGCATCCGGCAAAATATCAACCGTAAAAGAAAATAAAAGCTTTGGTTCTACAAATTCATTTTGAAGATAAACCTGATAACTTCCGGCTTCCTTTAATCGGGTTTCAACTTTAAAATGATCATCAGCAAGTACTTGTCCCTGGATCCTTGAATCATCATGTAAAATAAAGAGGGAATCTACATCAGAGCAGCTAAAATCCCAAACAACCTGACTGCCAAAAGGAACCTCCAAACTGGAAACCTCACCCAACTGTTGTTCCGGTAAATGAGTGTAGGAAGGAGGAAAAACAGAGGTAGTATAAGATAAAATAATTGGATCAGGAATTACTTCAATATCAAACCGCCTGGAGACAAATTGTAAATCAGTAAAAAAAACAGGAAAAGAAGTCTGTACATTACTCAAACTATATACGAAGGAGCTATCCTCATGAGCCATCACAAAATTATCACCACCAATATTAACATAAACATTATCAGGAAGATTAGAACCAATACATTTAACAGACAATTCCAGAGAACCACCTTTTAAAACTTTTAATGAAGGATTCTGGAGAACAAACTCAAAGGGTGCAGGTTTAATAAAATCCTGCGTAAAATGTAAAAGACGATGACCAGCTTGAAAAAATAAGCCCGGAACGCTGAAAAAAAGAATAGCCGCAACAACTGAAGCAATGACAAATCCAAGAAAATATTTATAAACAAAGGAGAATCGAAAAAAACTTTTAAAATCAAATGCTGGTAAATGACGGATCTTTTGCTCAATACTAGAATAAACCAAATCATTAAGTTGATCCAACTGACCTAATTCAATGACATTAATTAAGTGGTCTTTCAATTGTGGGAAATGTTGAGAAACCAACCTGGATTGTTCATTTAAACTAAATCGCTTAATTCGTAAAAGATATGACAGTGGCAGTAACACATGTTTCAGAAATAAAGCTACACTAATACCTAACAGACTTAATGTAAAAGCTATTTTTAAATAGGGAGCTGTGTAGAAAATATACTCAATGCCAAAAACAACTGTTATAAAGAGGATTATAGTCGTTATTAACAACAATAGACCCTGAATAAGTCGCATCATCCAAAATTTACGACTGTATAATTCAAGTTTATCAACAAGAGATCTATAGTTGTTAGTCATATTTTCTAAATTACTTATTTATAGAACAAAAATAATCCTCAAAATTGTTAATTTCTCCATAACAACTGTTGAAACAAACTCAGAAAAATGTTTCTAAATAATTTCGTAAACATCAATTTTATCTTAAGAGAAATAGAAAAAGAATTTGCAAAATTTAAATATGGCGAAAAAATCAAGAGAAATTAAACAACAATTAATAGGCTTAATAACCCAATAAAATCAAGGTTTATAACAAATCAACAATTGTTAATTACTACGAGATATCATTCATACTCAACAACAAAAACTGTTAATTGATCGTTAACAAACCAACACTAAAGTTTAGTTTCCTTACGAAACAAGAAATACGGAAAAATTTTATCCCGCCTATTAACAGGCTATCATTATTAGTATTGATTTATTAAAAGAACTATAAAGAATAATACTAGAAATATACGTTTGATGGGGTTTCCTTTTTGATGAAAAACGAATTAAATTTGGAACTGAATAACAACGAAAGAGAATGAATGAAAGACTATCCATACTATTAGTGGAAGATAATGTGTTGAATCAGAGGATTGTAACTTTCAGCTTAAAAAAATATAACCATGTTGTTGAAATCGCCAACAATGGTTTAGAAGCTCTTAATATATTCAAGGAAAGAAAGTTCGATGTAATCCTTATGGATATCATGATGCCTGTTATGGACGGTTTGGAAGCAACCCTTAAAATTCGTGAATACGAAAAGGAAAAAAACATTCTTGAGTTGACTCCCATTATTGCTGTTACAGCTAATACAATGGATAATGATCGTGAAAAATGTTTGTCATACGGTATGAATGAATTTATGGCTAAACCTTTCGATATAAATAAGTTGAATGCTATATTCAGCGATCTTCGCATTAATACTTACTAACAGTTTCTCGGGCCGTTCCGAAATAAATTTATCTTTGTTGCTTAAAGTGAAGCGCAAATTTTATGACGGAACCAATTGACTTGCACCACGAATCTTTTTCAGATCGGGATAACGAGATTGATAAACGTTTGCGTCCTTTGTCTTTTGATGACTTTAAGGGACAACAGCAAATCGTTGAAAATCTTCGTGTCTTCGTTCAAGCCGCAAAAATGCGTGGTGAAGCATTGGATCATGTTTTGCTTTTTGGACCTCCGGGATTAGGTAAAACCACCCTTTCGAACATTGTTGCAAACGAACTTGGTGTTAGTCTGAAGCTAACTTCGGGACCGGTTTTGGATAAACCAGGTGATTTAGCAGGCCTGTTGACGAACCTCGATGAGCGGGATGTGCTCTTCATTGACGAAATACACCGTTTAAGCCCCATAGTCGAAGAATATTTGTATTCTGCTATGGAGGACTATAAAATCGATATAATGATCGATAAGGGGCCCTCAGCACGCTCAATTCAGCTCGAATTAAATCCCTTTACCCTGGTTGGTGCGACGACACGTTCCGGATTGCTCACAAGTCCTCTTCGCGCACGTTTTGGTATCAAATCTCATTTCGAATATTATGACCTGAAGATTTTAACGGGAATTGTCAAACGTTCGGCTTCGATTTTGCAGGTTGAGATTGATGAACGGGCAGCCATTGAAATTGCCTCCAGAAGCCGTGGTACACCACGTATCGTCAATGCTTTATTGCGTCGTGTTCGCGATTTTGCGCAAGTGAAAGGAAACGGACGCATTGATATGGAGATTACCAAATTTTCGTTGGAAGCTTTGAATATTGATACCCATGGGCTCGATGAAATGGATAATAAGATTCTTCACACAATCATCGATAAATTCAAAGGTGGTCCTGTTGGAATAAGTACCATTGCAACTGCTGTAGGTGAAGATAGCGGAACCATTGAAGAAGTGTACGAGCCCTTTCTGATTAAAGAAGGTTTTATCAAACGTACACCCAGGGGACGTGAAGTAACTGATTTGGCTTATAAACACCTGGGTGTCTTTAAGCCCGGAAGCGATGCAACCCTATTCTAGCCAGGTTGCCGGACCGGGTACCTAAATTTTTCACGAATTATCTTGTTTTTCAGATGGCCTGTTAACGACGTGCAAGTCAAGCTGTGGAAAAGGAATTTCAATTCTGTTCTCTTGGAATGCTTTGTTAATGGCGATTGTAAGATCACTTTTGGTTTTAAAGCTGTGTTCGAATGATACCCAGCATAACAGCCTAAAATCAAGTGAATGATTGGAAAATTCATTGAAGACAACCATGGGTTCCGGAAATTTCTTAACCAATTCATTTTCTGCAGCAACCTGTTTTAATACCTCGATTACGAGCTCGGGGGCAGTTCCGTATTTCACTCCAATCTTAATATCCAGTCTTCGTTTTGTATCAGATAATGTCCAGTTTATGAGTTGATTTGAGACAAGGTTTGAATTTGGAACAACCACTTCTGCTCCGTCATAGGTTCGCACCTTACTACTTCGGATACCGATTTTTTTAACCTCACCAAGTAATTGATTTAGTTCTATCGTATCTCCCACCTGAATCGGACGTTCGTAAATCAGTATTAAGCCAGAAATGAAGTTGTTTACAATATTCTGCAGACCAAAACCAATACCAACGCTAAATGCTCCGATCATGATACTAATTTTAGTCAGATCGACACCGGCAACTGATAAGGCAAACAGGAAACCACCGAATACAATGACCATTCTTAAGGTTATTGAGATGGCTGCCGGAATACCCCGAAGCTTTTGCGTTCGTCTAAAGTTTTGCTCGTCAAAAGCTATTCTTATGATGGTTACAATTCCCCAGGTGATAAACATGATAATTAAGAACTGGATAATTGATTCCCAAGTAAAAGCAAAGCTACCGACATGACGTTCAGTTGTTGTAAAGTATTCAAATTTATCGTAGAAAACGGTATTGATTTCGATGATGGATAAGAAGGTGTTAAAACTGATAAAGACAAACAGTACACTAATCAGCAATAAGATTCTTTTTTTGAATAAGGGAAAATACTCCTGACTTTTATACTTGTCGTAGCGGGTTAACAGCTCGAAGGTGGTAAACAGGCAGCTTTTGGTAATTTCCCATGCCCCGATGATAACAATGATCGCATAGGAAACGTGTGTGGTCGTTTTTAAGAGAAAAACAGCCAAATTCTGGTATCCGAACAGATCCGAAATTAAAGCTGTCAGATACATGAAAAAAACGGGATAGCGGATTAAATAAACAATCCAGGGATAACGAAAGTCGTTGGTTCCTTCTTTCCTTACGTTTAAGCGAAGAAAAAATGAAAACAAAACAACCCCAATAAAGGCTTCAACTCCCAGGAAAATGCTGGCATAATTGCCAAAGAAGCCGGCAAATATTTCAAAATTGTTGAGTATGGCTAACGGAACGAATACGAGAATTAAGCCACGTTCTTTTCGGCTGATGTAAGGGCTTAATAAAAAGTAAGTAATGAGTAAAATCGATAAACCCAAAAGCCCGGAAAAGAACATGGGGATATTTTTGAATAGCAGGTAGAAAGCAAAAATTATCAGGTATACGATTGCTAAGATTGGCTTGTGGATGATTAATTCATTGATGTCCCCTGTATTTACGGACTTGCCAGCTAATTTTTTATTCTTGTAAAAGTAGGCTAACAGACTAATAAATACTATAATAGACAAGCTCCAGAAAATGAAATCTTTAACATGTGTATTTAAAGATGGTAAAGAATTTTTTAGCGAAATCCTGTTTTCAGTCCAGGCTTTATCCAGTTGATCGCTAAACGATCCTTCAAAAGAACCGGCCATCGGCATTTTCCAAATGACAGGTTTGGTGGCTTTTAGTAAATCTTTTCGGTAGGATCTATGGAGTAGTTCAATGCTTTCAATTTGTTCGTCAATCTCAATGACCTGATCGATCATTTTGGAGTCTAAAATTGTAATTTTTTCGAGTGCTTTAAAGACCCTTGTTTCCAGGTCCTCTAAACGATTTATCGTGGTTGATATTCTTTTGTTTAAGTCATCAGGGATGGCTTGTGTATTGAGATGTTTCGAAGTTTCTTCCCATAGTTTTTCTTCCTTTTTGGTTTTCTCCGAAATAGCTACCAGGCTTTCGATTCGGTTAGTTAAATCGGTTTGCCACAATTCCAGTTGTGATCGGTAGCCGTTCCAAATTCGTTTGGTATTGATTAAGAAAAAACGGGAAACATTGTTAAGAGCATTCAGCTGGTCAAATTCATCAAATTCGTGTTGTACCTGCACACGCAGCTTTTCAAACGAAGTATCAATTTTCGCTATGTTTTCGTAGGAATCAATCTTCTTCTCGCCTTCTTTAATGCTTCTGTTGATCCGTTCAATTTCAAAGGCAATTTCTGCCGCTTTGTAACGCTGTTTTTTATCAACCTTTGCAGTATCCTTTTGAGTTAACCCTTCAGCTAATGGCGCTAAAATATTTTGTCCTTCGGAGGAAAGACTGTGCAGAATAAATGAAGCAACAAATAAAAACGAAAATATAAATTTCATTGACAGTAATTGGTTAAGTATGTGCACTTATCCAAATTTAATGAATTCATATTTAATGAGTCGTGTCCTTTGCTGCTTTTTAATATAAGATCAATGAATTAAAGCAATAAATGGTAACTTCGACCTCTCTAATCGTAGATACCGATTAAATCTTTCGGGCTACTGCTCCTTTTTCAGCTTTACTTCGAATAAACTGGGCCAGAGTTTACCGGTCACATACATTTTGCCATTTGCTTTGTTAAACGCAATTCCGTTTAACACATCAATGGGTTTTTCCGGGTTGTACATTACCGACATCAGGCCCGAAAAATCGATCTTCGCAGCAACGCGGCCAGTTTTCGGGTCGATTTTAACGGCAAAGTTGGTTTGCCAGATATTGGCATACACATAGCCTTCGTAGTATTCCAGTTCGTTCAGGTTGCGAACCGGGCCATTGTTATCGTATACCGGCACTCTTCGCTCAACCTGGAAGGTTTCGGGATTCATAAAGTCCATATATTCAGATCCATCGGTTTTTATCAGTTCATGACCGTCGTGCGTTAATCCCCAACCCTCAGCTGTATCGTAATAGAAGCTGTCGATACGGGCAAAAGTGTTTAAATCGTACACAAAGCCCTGTTGTGCTTTATAAGTAATTTGGTAAATCTTATTGTCGACTATTGTGATCCCTTCGCCGAAATAGCGATCTTTCATTTTGAATGCTTTCAACACCTTCCCGGTGGTAAGATCGAACTGGTAGATGCCTGAATGGCCATTTTGACCGGTACTTTCGTAAAATTTGTTTTCGTGAACTTCGAGCCCTTGTGTAAAATGCTCGGTATTGTGCGGGTAAGTATGAACAATGTCGTAGGTGTATAGTTCGGGAACCAGGTTGGAAACAACCTGCAGGCTTTCATAGCTGACTCCTTCTACCCCGTCTTTTTTGGTGGCAATCACCTTCAGCTGGTGTTTACCCAGGCTGTTCAAAGCAAGGGCCGGGTAGCTGAATTCTTCCTTTTCGGATGTTGTTAAGAGCTTATCGTCGTAATAAAGTTCGGCTTTGGCCAGTTCTCCGTTTTTCGGATTTACCTTTATTTCGACCTGTATGGTATCGTACAAAGCTAATTTAGTGCGTTTGGGAAGAATGTCAATTTTAGAAACCGGTGGTCTCGATTTTTTGGAGGTGTTACTGCAAGAAATACCGGTAACTACAAGTAAACAAATACTTACAAGCGCAAAAACTTTAAATCTCATTCTGTTTATTTTTTGTCCGAAGCGTAAAAATAACTAAAAACCTGAGTTCGGTCTAAAATGCTTCACAGCTTTAACTTTTTTTGAGAAGAAACTTCACTAGTTTTCGAAGTGCTATCGGGATAATTCACGAAAATCGGGGGAAGTTTAGGACTCCAAAAGCCCTTCTGTTTTGAGGAGAGTCTAAACAGAATCTTTCTGAGCCCTCAGTTTTTATTGAGGACTTAAACAGAATCTCTCCGGGCTCTCAGTTTTCATTGAGGGCTTAAACAGAATCTTTCTGAGCCCTCAGTTTTCATTGAGGGCTTAAACAGAATCTTTCTGAGTCCTCAGTTTTCATTGAGGGCTTAAACAGAATCTTTCTGAGCTCTCAGTTTTCATTGAGGGCTTAAACAGAATCTCTCCGGGCTCTTAGTTTTCATTGAGAACTTAAACAGGATCAGTTTGGCTCCTCTTCGCAGGTTTTTTAGGGATTTGTGTTCTGGTCGATAGCTATCTGCCATTCGTATTGAGGGGATTTGTGGTTGTTTTTCTCATCGAAAGGTTTGAGAATACTCCTCCATTATTCCGGGGATCGTATCGCTTAAAAGTTTTTGGTCGGGTTTTAACTGATTGATGCGAATAGCTATCTTTACCAAAAATTTCAACCCCTTGAGCTCATTTAAAAGATTAGTTGGCGATACCGCCATTTACGGAGTTAGCAGTATTGTAGGCCGCTTTTTAAACTGGTGGCTTGTACCCTACTATTCGCACATTTTTTTGGCGGCCGAGTATGGAATTGTTGCCAATTTATACTCGTACATGGCCTTTTTGCTGGTTTTGCTCACCTACGGCATGGAGACCGGTTACTTCCGGTTTGCATCGCGGGCCGAAGATAAAAACCTGGTGTACTCGAGTTCGCTGATCTCCTTGTTCGTCACTTCGCTCAGCTTTTTGCTGGTGGTGTACACCTTTTCCGACAATATTGCGCATTGGATGGAGTATGAAAGCCATCCGGAATATATTCGCTGGATTGCGCTCATCATGGCTTTTGATGCGTTTACCTCGATTCCCTTTGCGAAGCTTCGTATTGAATCGCGGCCCATTAAGTTTGCAGCGATTAAGCTCATCAATATTTTCAGCAACATTTTCTTCAATATTTTCTTTCTCAGTGTTTGTCCTGCCCTTTTGAAAGGGAATCCGGACAGCCTGTTGCGGATGATTTACAATCCCGAAATTGGTGTTGGCTATGTCTTCATTTCAAACCTGATTTCAAGCGGTATAACCTTGTTGTTATTGTTACCTGATTTGCGTGTTAAAATTCGTTTTAGCCGTGTTTTGCTGAAAGAAATGATTTGGTATTCCTTCCCTATTTTGGTGGTTGGTGTGGCCGGCATGGTGAATCAGAATATCGATAAAATTTTAATTCCGAGACTCATTCCTGATGACCAGGGGCCAATGGAACAATTGGGTATTTACGGAGCCAACTATAAGCTGGCTGTTTTAATGAATATGTTTATTCAGGCGTTTCGTTATGCCTTTGAGCCTTTTTTCTTTTCGCAGGTGAAGTCGGAAAACAACAAACGAGGCTATGCATTTATCCTGAAATATTTTGTGATTTTTGGATTGCTGATCTTCCTGGGAATAAGTTTGTTTTTAGACCTGTTTAAAGCCCTTCATATTTTAGATGAATCTTATTTCTCGGGCATGAAAGTCGTCCCGATCGTGTTGATGGCTAACCTCTTTTTAGGGATTTACTATACCCTTTCGTTGTGGTATAAATTGACCGATAAAACCCGCTTCGGCGCTTATTTTGCACTTATTGGAGCAGCACTGAGCTTGGTTCTCAATATCATTTTTATTCCGATCTATGGGTATATGGCTTCGGCTTGGGCAGTGCTTATTTGCTTTGTCGTCATGACGATTCTCTCCTACCTGGTTGGGCAAAAATATTTTCCGGTTAACTACCCCATTAAGCGAATTGCCCTGTATTTCGGGCTTGCTTTGATCGTGTATGCTGCTTCCCGAGTAATTCCCGAAATATCGCAAATGATGACCTATGCAATCAATTTGATTTTGTTTTTAGGCTTTGTTGCTGTCGTATTTGTGTTAGAAAATAAGGAATTCCGCAAGTTTCTTCATTAGAAAAAGACAATTAAATACTTTTATATATTATTTTTGTCAATAGGATTACTCAAAAATACAGGGCATTGGAGTTTAGTTATCGTTGTTTTCCGATCATAACAAATTAGGAACAATTGGATTTTAACTGACTTCACAGGTCTGTTTTCGTGGGTTTTCATTAAAAAAATTCGGTTGTATTTTAAGTTTTGAAGTAGGACGATTTTGAAAGAGAATAGACCGAAACTAAAAGTCAACACCAATCCTAATAAAACTGCTATGGCAGAGGTTAAAAAGAAATTCATGCACGATGCTGATCAGATTGCTTTCGATAAAAAGCATCGGGCAACAATCAAATTTAATATTGCGCGTTATGATGCCGCTGTAGAAAAAGGTCGGCAACGCTATTCGGATCTGGACTTAGCCAAAGAACGTGGTTCGTTTGTGAAGCGTACCGTTGTGGAAAACCTGGATAAATACCTGTTGGAATTCGAAAAGAATATAACAGCACGCGGAGCCGAGGTTGTTTGGGCTGAAGATAGTGCCGAAGCGATCCAATCGATTGTAAAAATACTGAAAGAAAACAATGCTGAACTGCTTGTTAAAAGTAAATCGATGACTACTGAAGAAGTCGATTTTAACGAGCATGTTGAAGCGGCAGGAGTCCATTCACTGGAAACTGATTTGGGTGAATACATTGTGCAGTTGGCAGGCGAAAAGCCTTACCACATTGTTACGCCTTGTATGCATAAATCGAAAGAAGATATTGCCGAGCTGTTTCACGAAAAGTTCGATACTCCTGAAAAAAGTACACCGGAATATTTGACTGGTTTTGTTCGCAGTAAGCTGCGCGAAAGCTTTGTGAAAGCCGATGTTGGTGTGACGGGAGCAAACTTCCTGATTTCGGATGTTGGTGGTATTGCGCTGACTGAAAATGAAGGAAATGCGATGATGACCTTTTCCTTCCCCAAAGTGCATATTGTAATTGCCGGAATTGAAAAGCTGGTTCCTAAGATGAACGATCTGGCCCTGATGTGGCCTTTACTGGCAGCACACGGGACCGGTCAGCAAATTACCGTGTACAATTCCATTGTTTCGGGACCGCGTCAACCGGGCGAAAAAGATGGCCCGGAGAAGATGTATGTCATTCTTTTAGACAACAAAAGAACCGAGCTCTATAAGCAGAAAGATCAATACCTGGCATTGAAATGTATTCGTTGCGGTGCTTGTTTAAATGCTTGTCCGATTTATAAAAATATTGGTGGTTATACTTATGCTGCCACCTATAGCGGACCAATCGGATCGGTGATTACGCCGTTTTTCAAAGGCTTTTCCGATTACAATCACCTGAGTTCAGCCTGTTCGGTTTGCGGAAAATGTACCGAAGTTTGTCCGGTCAAAATTCCACTGCATAACCTGTTGTTATTTAACAGAAGGGACGCTGTAAATCAAGGTAATGGTTCGTTTATCTGGAACCAGGGAATGAAAGCTTACGAATTTGCTTTCAGTAAACGAAGCCGCCTGGATGCTGTTGGCGGAAAAATGAAAAATGCTTTAACCGGACTAGGTAAGAATGCCTTGGGTGATCAAAAGCAAACACCTCATTTTGCCGATCGGTCATTTGCCCAGCAATGGAAGGCGTTGCATAAAGATGAGAAAAAGTAAAAAGTTATTTATAATAATTGGGATTACTAAACACGTTATATTATGCTTTCAAATACTTGTAAATACGCCATTCGTGCATTAATTTATTTGGGAAAATTTGGTGAAGACGGAGAAAAAATAGGTATCAAAAAAATTGCCGGTGATCTGGATATTCCAACTCCGTTTCTGGGGAAAATTTTGCAAAACCTGGTGAAACAGAAAATCCTTGCTTCAACAAAAGGACCAAACGGTGGCTTTGGATTAGGTAAGTCAGCCGAAGACATTACCCTGTACGATATCGTGAGAACCATTGATGGCGACGATTTTTTCAATAATTGCCTGATTAGCCACGAAACCTGTTCAAGTCATCACGAGCACGGTAAACCTTGTGCGGTACATAATCAGTTTAGCAAAGTTCGTAACGAGCTAATGGTTTTTTATTCGGAAACCAACATCGCTAAGATCATTGCCGACATGAAAGGTCACGAAGATTTGATTAAAATCTAAGTTTTTTTACGGATCGAACGTTTCAGCCTTAAGCAATCCGCTATGTTTTGAAGGATCTTTTTCTATTTCAGAAAACATACTTCAGACTGGGATGTTAATGTGTTGATTGATTATTAATATGGCTGGAATTTATATTCATATTCCGTTTTGTAAAACGAAATGTCACTACTGCGATTTTTATAAATCGACAGATTTTGCCTCTCGTCCTGATTTTTTATCGGCTTTGAAATTGGAAATTCAAGCACGAAAAGACGAGTTGAACGGCGAAACAATTGAAAGCATATATTTTGGTGGCGGAACACCTTCAGTCTTGAAGGTTGAAGAAATTGAACAGATTTTAAGGCAGCTTTTCGATACTTATTCTGTTTCAGCCGGAACAGAAATAACGATGGAGTGTAATCCGGACGACCTTTCTCCTGAATTTTTAAGGGCTTTAATAGCAACTCCTGTAAATCGCCTGAGTATTGGTACCCAATCCTTCAATAATCAGGATCTGAAAAGCATGAACCGGCGCCACAATGGGGAACAGGCGGTGTCGGCAGTGAAGATGGCGCAGCAGGTCGGATTCTCCAATATCAGTATCGATTTAATTTACGGGCTTCCCAATCAAACGCTTGAAGCCTGGCGCGAAAACGTCCAAAAAGCTATCCAGCTTGGAGTTCAGCACATTTCAGCTTATCATCTTACCTATCACGAGGGCACGGTTTTTTACGATTACCTGAAAACAGGGAAAATAAAGGAGTTACCCGACGAATTAAGTTTCGATCAGTTTAAGCTTTTGAAAGAAGAATTGGAAGAAGCCGGATTTGAGCATTACGAGATTTCTAACTTCTCGTTACCGGGCCTTTATTCCCGTCATAACCGGGCCTATTGGGAGCGTAAAAGTTATTTGGGTTTTGGTCCATCAGCCCATTCATTTGATTTAAAAACACGGCGCTGGAATGTCTCCTCTTTACGGAAATATTTACAAGCCTTCGAGAATAATTCAAGCTATTGGGAAAACGAAATATTAAGTGAACAAGATCAGTACAACGATTATGTCATCACTTCTCTAAGAACGAAATGGGGTATTGCTGATTCGTATTTGGCAGATCACTTCAACACGTCGTTTTGTAAGCATTTTAAGCGTGAAATAGAGCCTTTTATCGAGTCCGGACATGTTCGGGTAGAAACCGGTGCTTATGGTTTAACGACCGATGGTTTATTTATTTCGGACAAGATTATGGAGCAACTTCTTTATGTTGAAGATTGATAAATAGTGTTAATTGATTTGAACAAAAGTAGCGGCTCCGGTTTAAATACCTATATTTGGAAATTGTAAAATTAGAAAGCTGGTCAACGATCAATAAATGATACAGATATGCAGGTGAAAATTATCAATAAATCGGAAAATCCTTTACCATCTTACAGTACTTCATTATCGGCAGGCATGGATTTGCGTGCTAATTTAAGCGAGCCGGTGGTTTTAAAACCGCTCGAAAGAGCTTTAATCCCGACAGGTTTGTTTGTTGAGCTTCCCGCCGGTTACGAAGCTCAGGTTCGTCCGCGTAGTGGTTTGGCAATCAAAAAAGGAATTACGGTTTTGAATTCACCGGGGACCATTGATGCTGATTATCGTGGCGAAATTTGCGTCATTTTGATCAACCTTTCACAGGAGGATTTTACAATTCAGCATAGCGAACGAATTTGCCAAATGGTGATTGCCAAACATGAAACCATTGGTTGGGATGAAGTTGAAATTTTAGAAGAAACTGAACGTGGAGCCGGTGGTTTTGGTCATACCGGTCATCATTAGGAACTTCGTTTTTTTGAGCTGATAGAAATTATAAATGGGCCGTTGGTCTTAAAGGGACAGAATGGATATTAGAAAGTTAGGATATTTTGCATTGCTTGGGTTAACCCTGGCATCGTGTGCTACAACCAAACAGCAAGTTGAAGTTGCTAGTGCTAGTCCGGAAGCTACAACAAGCAAAGAAACAGTACTGACGGAAGATCAGGAAAATGAATTTGAATATTTGTTTATCGAAGGTCTGAAGCAAAAGAAATTAGGTAATTTAACCAATGCTGTTTCGATTTTTTCCCGTTGTTTGGAAATCGATCCACAGTCGGCTGTTGCCATGTACGAAATGGGAACGCTTCACTATGCCAATAAGGATCTGACAAGTGCTGCTTTATTGCTTGAAAAAGCAACGACTATTAACCCGAAAAACAAGTGGTATAAAATTTCACTGGCGCAGGTTTACCAGCAAAGACGTCAGTATAGCGAGGCGGCTCAAATCTACGATCAGTTGTGTAAAATGGAACCGGGCAATTTAGAGTTTTTGTACAACAAGGCTGTATTGCTTGGTATGGCTGAAAAGTACGACGAAGCTATTCAGGCCTACGATCAGCTGGAAGAGCAAGCAGGTTTAACGGATCAAATTGCGGTAGCCAAACAGAACCTTTATTTGAAAATGGGTAAAACTGACAAAGCTTTTGAAGAGATTAATCGCTTAATTCAGTCAAACCCTGAAGAACCGCAGTATTACGGTTTAATGGCTGAGCTGTACCAAAGCCAGGGTGACAAAGAAAATGCCCTTAAATACTACAATAAAATCCTCGAGATAGATCCTGAAAATGGTTTTGTTCATTTTTCGTTAGCTGGTTTTTATACCGAGCAGGGTGATATGGATAAAGCTTTTGAGG
>NZ_JBZQJF010000017.1:0-20314 GCF_059905295.1 Mangrovibacterium sp. | reverse complement strand
TGATTAAAATCAAAAAGAAGGATTGGCCAATTTAACAAGGGACTAGCGTGGAGTTAAAATGAGAGAATATGCTGGTTGTGTGTACGCGAGCTAAGCCCTATACAGGATGAGGAATGGGAAAATTGACCAAGTCCTTTTTTATCTAAATGACAATTAAAGATCGGCATGTTTAAAGGATTATTTTTTACCATTTGTTAAAAAATAATTAGAAAAACTTTCGTATCCGACTCAACGATTGTTGCGTTACTCCAAGATATTCGGCAATATATTTTAGTGGTATTTGTAGCGTAAGTCCAGGAAAGCGCTCAACAAATCGCTGGTAACGCTCTTCACAGGTTCCATTTCTCAAAAAATCTTCACAATAAATAATATTTAGCAAGCTTTGCTCCCGTGTTTTAACATACAAGGAACTTAGTTCGGGAATTTCTTCGATAAGAAAGGTCGCATCAACAGACTTAATCGACAATACCTGGCTCTTAGTTAAAGCCTTAAATGAATATGTCTGGTTGTTTTTCCCCGAATAGTCAACCAGATCAGTAAAGAATTGATCTTCCCGGATGATATGACATAAACAATGATCTCCATTTTCATTAACCGTGTAAATACCAATCACTCCTTCAACAACATAACTTAGCCGGCTGAAATGAGAGACTGACCGCTGCAGAAATTCACCAGCCAGCAAATTAAGTTCCTCTATTTTACGATAGATTTCATTAATCTCAGAATCACTATAAGCACCATACGTCCTGAAGAATGATGCGATTAACTTATAATGCGTCATATCAAATGCAATTTCAGAACATAAGTTACGAATACTTAACTAAAAATAAAAATGATTCTAACTCATTGTTAAACCATAAAACAATCAAACGACACAGATTCGGAGAAAAAAAAACGCTAGTGATCAATTGGAATCGGCATGAGCATCAATAAAAACACAGAGGTCAAACCCAAGACGGATCTGACCTCTATTACTGAACGATAAAAACCCAAACTTAAAAATCGAAAGAGTATCGTAGTTTTACCCCCAAAGCAACAACTTTCATTTTATCAGCGAAGGTGTTTCCTTCAGCCCCCGGAGCCGAGTTAACCACTGAATTAAAAATAAAGTCAGTCGGATTATTTGCGTCATATTCAATCAATGGAGAAACATCAGCACCAGATTTATTGATTTTATTTAATGGAATATCGGCAAAAAAACCAAAGTACAGGTTATTGCCTAATGTCAACTTATGCTTTAATCCCATTTCCAGTAAAAATGAATAACTAGTTTTGGGATCGAGCTCCATCTTTTTAGTCCACTGATCATTCCAACTACCAAATCCCATAAACGTTGGACTTGTCAACAGGGCATCCCACTGCGGATAATAAGCAGAAGTAGTCAGATCCCCTGCCCGACTTTTATATTTCCCAACAACAGGAAAACCAACAGAAATTCCGGCAGAACCGTAAAACAGGAAATTTTCGGATAACAGATCTTCATATTGCAGCCGAATTGGAATATTGATTAACCCAAGGTTCTGACGCTCCTGATAAGAACTAACATTGTACTGAAATTCAAAAGCATCACCTTCCACATCTGTTGTAGCATAAGAATCGCTAAAAGCATCCAAAACCACCTCAGATCGGTAAGACTGGTACTCCAATCCTCCCGAAACACTCCATTTCATATTAAAATAATGGGCATATTGAATTCCCACTCCCATACCAAAACGATTATTATTATCTCCAGCATTTCCCACATCGAAGCTAACTTTAGCAAAAGGCCCTTTCACATAAACTGAAACTTCCGATTCAGGAATCTCCACCTCCTGTGCCTTAAGTCCCAAAGCAGACAACAACGCAATTCCAATTAACAATAATACAAGCTTATACCAGCTCAATCTATATCTATTCATTGCTTTAATTTTTTAATGTTAGACAATTTATTCAATTGAAACCATTCGTTATTTGACGAGAATCTTCGTACTCAAGACAACATCGTCCGCCTTGGTAGTAATAACATAAGTCCCGGAAGCTAACGACCCAGGCAGTACAACCTGGTTACTATTTTTCGCGGTTATCGTTTTCAGAACCGGAGTTCCAAACAGCGTACTTATAGTGAGTGTCATATGCGAAAGCATCTCTTCAGAATAAGTTGTATTTATTTCAAGCGTAGTTCCAGGAGCTGCCGGGTTCGGGTAAACATCGAGTTTAAAAGCAGTCGACTCAAAAGATGCCATGAACTCGCAAGTTCGATAAATATTCCCTGCTGCATCCGTCATTTCGACATAATACATTGCATTAGGATCCAGGGCATTACTGGCACTCTCTCCTGCCGAATAGTATTGGTCCGTACCGATCAACACACCATCCTTATACCATTTATAGCTAACAAATTCGTAACCTCCATTGGCACTCACATTGTTGTTCACCAACAGTACATTATTGAACTTTTCAACAACAATATCGCTATAACTTAAGTAATTGTATTGCTTTTCAATAACAATCTGGTATGTTTCTGATTGTGTTCCATCCTGCGAAGTCATATGAATTATTTGGGTGAAGATACCTGTTCCCAGAGTTGGAATCGTGAACGATTCATTAACATCAGCTATTGCACCAACCTCTTTTGTAAAACTCACATTGACCTGCTGCATATTGTCGTCACAACTCATCACATAGTGAATTGTATTTCCCGGACTAACATAAGTAGTTTCATTAATTGTAATCGCATGAATAGTCGCATCCGAGCTTTCTATGGTCAGAATCCGGACCACCGGATCAGCAGGTAAATAATTATCGTTACCTGGTTGTGAAGCCGTAATTTGAACAACGCCTGAAGTTAGCAAGCTAACATCTCCAGCGGAGCTTACCGTTGCCGGTGCTGTTACCGCATCGTAAGCGTATGTATAGGTCACATCCAGACCGGAACTGGCAGTTGCAGTCAGGGTGAAGTCGCCATCTTCTTCCAGATGCTTGGTCGGGATCTCATCGAAGGTAATGGTTTGAGGAGCTTTATCGATTGTCAAAGTCGCAGTCAATACCAATTCAGGACAGCTTGACACCCCCGGATCAACAGTTGCAGTTACCTGGTAAGTTCCGGCATTCACCTGATCGTTATTCTGATAGCTAACTGATGCCCCCGAGGGTAAGCCCTCAACAGAAAGACTATGCACCGTGCCATCATAGGTGTAACTTGCATCACCTAAACTTACATTAGCAACTGGTGATTCTTCGATGCTCACATTCTGCATTTGGCTAACTGTATTCCCTCCTGCATCAGTAAAAGTCCAGGTTATTACGGTTGTTCCCACTGTATTTATCGGAAAGCTAACATCAGGAATTCCTGTAATTGTACCCATACAATTGTCGGAGGCAGTTGGCGCATCTATATCTTCTTCTGTTACTTCACAGACAGCCATAACATCAGGCAGGCTTGACATATCCAAAACCGGATCAGTCATATCGGTAATCATCACATTTTGGCTTTGGTTTGAAATATTACCACTTTCGTCTTCGAAGCTCCATGTGATGACCGTAGTTCCCTGGACTGTAATCGGGAAGGAAGCATCGTTCGTTACGGCTACCGTTCCACTGCAGTTATCGGTTGCTGTGGGCATTAAAACATCAGATTCAGTAACTTCACACTCAGCAGTTACATCGGGCAGGCTACTTGCATCTGCAACCGGTGGGGTTGTGTCCGAGATAATAATATTCTGAGTTTGTGTGGATGCATTACCATATTGATCTTCATAGGTCCAAGTGATGACCGTTGTTGTGCTAATGGGGAAGGTTGCGTCGTTACTTACAGAAACCGTTCCTCCGCAATTATCGGTTGCAGTTGGAGTAGCGACCTCTCCTGCAGTCACTTCACATTGGCCTTCAATATCCGTCAAACTAGCCATATCTGGTATTGGTCCGGTTGTATCATCAATAACCACATTCTGAGTCTGAGTTGAACGATTTCCGTTCTCATCTTCAAATGTCCATGTGATGACGGTAGTTCCCTGAGCTGTAATCGGGAAGGAAGCGTCGCTAGTCACCGTTACTGTTCCGCCACAATTGTCCGTTGCTGTTGGTGCAGTTACATCGTCAGCAATCACTTCACACTGGGCAGTAATATCGGCCAGACTCTCCACATCCGGAGTTGGAGGTGTTGTATCATCTATAATTACATTCTGTGTTTGAACAGAAGAATTTCCCGAAGCATCAGTAAATGTCCAAGTAATGACTATTGTTCCCTGGCTATTGATCGGGAAAGTAGTATCATTGGTTACCGTTACTGTGCCGCTACAATTATCAGTCGCTGATGGAGCCGTAACATCATCCGCAATTATTTCACATTCAGCAGTAATATCATCCAAGGCCACTGCATCAGGAACCGGTGCGGTCGTATCTTCAATCACCACGTTTTGCGTTTTTGTTGAGGAGTTACCGGCAGCATCGGTAAAAGTCCAGGTAATCACTGTTATTCCCTGACCGGTTATTGGGAAAGTAGCATCGTTGGCAACCGTTACTGTTCCGCCACAATTATCCGTTGCTGTAGGAGCAGTTACGTCACCTTCAAGCACTTCACACTGAGCAGTAATATCATCTAAGGTTACAGCATCAGGAACCGGCGCGGTCGTATCTTCGATCACAACATTTTGCATTTGCGTTGAAGTATTCCCGTTAACATCTTCATAAGTCCAGGTAATCACCGTTGTTCCCTGTGCATTAATCGGGAAGGTAGCATCGTTTGTCACTGTTACTGTTCCACCGCAATTATCAGTTGCCATTGGTGCTGTAACTTCTCCTTCAGTTACTTCACACTGAGCAGTAATATCAGCCAGCGTTTCGGCATCCGGAGTTGGTGCTGTTGTATCTTCAATGATTACGTTTTGTGTTTGTGTTGATGTATTTCCATTGACATCTTCATAGATCCAGGTGATCACCGTTGTTCCCTGTGCATTAATCGGGAAAACAGCATCATTGGTAACCGACACTGTTCCGCCACAATTGTCGGTTGCCGTTGGAGCAGTTACACCATCTGCAGTCACTTCACACTGTGCTGTAATATCAGCCAGTGTTTCGACATCCGGTGTTGGTGGAGTGGTATCATCAATAATTATGTTCTGGGATTGTGTAGATGTATTCCCTTCAGCATCTGCATAGGTCCATTTTATCACCGTTGTTCCCTGTGCATTAATCGGGAAGGTAGCATCATTGGTAACCGTTACTGTTCCGCCACAATTGTCGGATGCTGTTGGTACCGTCAAATCCGCTTCAACTATTTCGCATTGAGCTGTAATATCATCCAAAGAACCAACATCCGCTACCGGAGGGGTTGTATCTTCAATAACGATGTTTTGTGTCTGGGTCGAAGCATTGCCATATTGATCGGCATAGGTCCAAGTGATTACTGTTGTTCCCTGGGCGCTAATCGGGAAAGTAGCATCATTCGTAACCGTTACTGTTCCACCGCAATTGTCAGTTGCAGTTGGTGCGATTACATCATCAGTAGTCACCTCACATTGAGCAGTAACATCGGCTAATGTTTCACTATCTGAAACAGGAGGGGTTGTATCTTCTATAATGACATTTTGTGTTTGTGTAACGGTGTTTCCATTGCCATCATCATAAGTCCAGGTGATCACCGTTGTTCCTTGTGTTGTGACCGGGAAAGTTGCATCAGTGGTTCCGGTAACCGTGCCAACACAATTATCAGTTGCTGTTGGTGCTATAACATCCAAAGCAGTAATTCCACACTGAGCTGTCAAATCTGTCAGAGTCGAATTATCTGGTACCGGAGCAGTGACGTCATTAATAATAACATTCTGAGTCTGGGTTAAAGTATTGCCACCGGCATCTGTATATGACCAGGTGATAACTGTCGTTCCTTGGCCCGTGATCGGAAATGACACATCGGGTACTCCCTCAATTGTACCATAACAATTATCGCTTGCAGTGGGCACCATGAGATCATCCATTGTTACCTGGCACTCCGCTGTAATATCCGGCAAAGTTTCGGCATCCAAAGTCGGATCTGTATTATCGATGACCGTAACTGTTGACTCACAAATATCAACAGCATCATTATTATCAAGTATAATTAATCGAACGGTGACAGGAGTTCCCACATTATCACAAGTAAAATTTTCGATATCGGCAAAAAGCACAAAAGTGCCATCAGGATCATACGAACCATTATCAATATCCTCAGGCGTTATACTGGCTTGTCCATTCGAATCCAGAATAACCGAAATATCCTTACATACGGCAACCGGGGGGAGATTTGGATCCGCTCCTACCCCATTGTTTATCGCACTAGCAGTCAGACTGAGCTGAATTAACAACAGGCCTAATAAAATACCCCATTGATATCCGCCTTGCGGAGGGTATTTCTTCCCCATCAAAATGATTTCACGTAAATTTTTAATCATTGTTTTTAAGTTTTGTGTTCAGTTAACTAGCGTACTTAAGGTAGTAAAGACGAGGAAACCATCATAAAAAACCAAACATGTTATACAACCTATATATTTGATTTACAATGCCTAACAAAAACAAGTATTCTCTCAACCAAACAGACAGCGGGCTCTTCGCACCTCCTAAAAGAAGGCACAAATGCAACCTTTTTATGAAAAATAAACACACTAATGGGCTACAATACCTCTCTAAAACCGAATAAAAAGTTATCCGCGAAACATAAAACACAAAACAACAAGCCAATCAAAGCTCATTTTTAAGCTAATGGATACAATTTCGAAGTAATTTCTTCTTGTAGAAGGAAGGCATATTAAAAAAGAAGTAATCAGGAAAAAAGAAAGTCATTCTACACAAACATCCACTCAAGGGGATAAAAAAAGAGAAGTCAATATCTATTGCTTCTCTTTGGGACGATATAATTCTCGGTGGGTTTCTTCAATCAGATCGACTATCGGAATATTTTCCGGACAGCGTGAAGTGTCAATCATCTTCATATTCTCCGGAGTTGGGAATACACCCGGGAACCAGTGATCTTTTTCCTGAAACATATTGTAGCGATACAATCCAAACTCTTTCATATCGTAACATTTCACCATCATCCTGAAACGCAAAACTTCAGGAATATTGATTCCCGATGGATCATTCAGCATATCATAACCTTCGTAGGAGGCAAACGGATCGAGCAATTTCTGTTCATCCAATCGCAATTTGATATGCTGATCTGCTGCAGTCATGGGAGCAGGTGTTGGAAAAATTCCTTCAAAGGTATCGAAGTCGGACGTTACCGGCAAGCCAAAAGTCAGGGTGTGAATTGCAGTGTGCCCTAAACAAAAGCGGGCATTAAATTGCAAAGGATGCAAAGGAGCTGTCAAATCCATTAACTTTTGCGAGGGCGTTCCCAATTTCCCCCCCTTATCGTTTGGCGAGATAATAAAAACGCCCATATCTTTTGATTCTGCCAAATCAATCGCTCCCTTATTCCTTTGGAAAAAATAATAATAGTGCAGATTGACAAAATCAAACAAGTCTGTTTCAATGGCTTTGATAATAACATCAAGCGGAGCATGAGTACTAAATCCAACATGATGAATCAGTCCTTCTTCTTTCATTTTCAACAATTCCTCAACAGGACCTCCGGGAGCGCAAGCAGTTTCCATCAAATCCATCGTATTAACTCCATGCCAGGCATAAAAATCAAAGTAATCGGTTTTTAATGTTTGGAGTTGTTCCATCACCAGTTCCCGCATTTCTTTGGCGGTCATCTTGGCTCCCTTCGTCATTAGGAAATAAGAGTCTCGTTCCAGTTTCAGGATATCATTCAATACAATACCATAAACAGTTTCACTTTTACCATAGCCATAGGCCGTTTCAATCAGGTTAATTCCCCGAGAAAGTGCTTCCTCTACTGTTTCCTTGCATTGCTCAAGCGTATCCTGTGGTATTTCATGACGAGGTTCTGTCCAACCATGCTTATATCGCATCCCACCCAAAGTAATCACACTTACTTTCTTTTCAGTTTTACCAAAACGACGGTATTCCATCTTCGGTTTATACAAACTCAAATTTTTATAATCCATGAAGTATTCCAGTTTTCAGTAGAAAATCAAAACTAATAAATAGAAACAAGAAGGTCTGCTAAAGGTTGATCGTAAAAAAAATGCTAACAGAATATTAGCATATCAAATTCAAACACGATTTCAACAAATCTCGGACTGCACCGGATTACACAGGGATTAGCTTAGCCCCAATCTTCCGAATTTGGTAATGAAAACGAGGAATAACTGCGATCCCCAGAATAACCAAAACAATAAAAGCACTCATATATAAATAGTAGTCGCGTACAAAAAGCAGGTTATCCTGAACTGCAACTGCCTTTCCCAGCATTTTCATTGCATCGGCATGACTTTGCACTGCTCCGCCTCCACCTTGTTCTATCACTTGTTGGTATTGACCAATGCGTGAAGTAAAAATCGGGTTATCCAGGCGAATCCCCTGTCCAATGCTCTGATAATGGACCTTTTGAAGCCGGAAACCAAGATAAGAAGTCAAAGCCATGCTGCCGGTAAATGTTAACGAACGGTATGCCACGCCCGACACAGAAGCTGAAAATCCCATTTCGGCTGGTACCGAAGTGACGTAAAAGACCACAATTGATAAAATTAGTGTTCCATTCCCAAAGCCTTGTAAAAACTGCGGAATGAGTAAATCCAGAACTTCAGCCTGACTTCCCAAAATGAAAAGGCTATAAATATGAAAAGCCAACAAAGCGGCAAAACCTGTAATCCAAATTAACCGAATATTTCGACCAGCTAAAACAAAGCGGGCAGCCAATAGCGAACCACAGATAATTCCGATTGCATTTATCAAACTTATATACCCCAGGTAGTATGAATCCAAATGAACACTGTTGGCATAAAAACCGTAAAGCAAACTCGTGTCTCCTTTACTGAGGTAAAAAAGAACCAATAGCAACATGCCTATTTTGAAGTTTCTGGTCTTATAAATTCTCAGATCAATATAAGGTTCTTCAAGCTTAAACTGTCGAACAACAAACAGAGTTAATAAAAACAGGCTGGCAATGGCACAAAGTGTAATCCGCATGCTATGGAACCAATGGTAATATTGTCCATAAAGAAGGATATATCCAATCAACAAAAAGGCAGAAGCATAAAGTAAAAAGCTCTCCCAGCGAACCAATTTCAACGGAATCTTACCATTGCGGCTCAGATCGATATCACTTTTCAAGATACAAAACATAAGAATAATGCCAGGGATTGCTGAAAAAATTTCAATCAGAAAAAGTACGTTAAAATTGTATTTGGAAAAAACATAGGCATCTAATAACTGAGCCAATGGTGCCGAAGAAAACAAAGCGGCATACATGGTTGCATAGCCCATTACCCGGCTTCGCTGCTCGTGAAACTGACGGAACACCAGCGAAAATATGGTCCCAATAATCCCCAATGACATCATGCCTCCAATAAACCGGAACACTAGTAGCACCGCAAAACTATGACTAAAATAAAGGACCAGATTGATTAGCACATAAATAATGCAACAAGCTATGAAATAGGGTTTTGAAGCGAAAAAATTGAAAAAACGAGCTTCCAGTGGAAAGGATGTGGCAATTGCAAGGTAGTAGATCACAACCGAATAACGAATATCAATTGAATCAACACCGTAGAAACTGGCAGCACTTTTTACCCCTCCAAGATAAACGCCCAAAACTAAGGCGATAGGAATTAGCATTATGAAAATACTAACCAAAATGAGCCAGTAAGGAACCCAACTTTTAAATATATGCTTATTCTTATCGTTTGGCATAACCGCTATTTAGCTATAGACACTTCAGCATTCATCCCGGCACGTAAGTTTTTCAATGCCGCTCTGTCACCTGTAAATCGAATTTTAATTGGAAAGCGCTGCGTGATTTTCACAAAGTTACCGGTAGCATTATCGGTGGGCAACAACGAAAACTGGGCTCCTGTTGCTGGTGACATCGACTCGATTTCTCCTGAGAATGTTTCATCCGGGTAGGCATCAATGCTAATCTTCGCCGCTTGTCCCTCATGCATCTTTGCAATTTGTGTTTCTTCAAAATTGGCCACAATCCATTTCCCTTGGGTTTTGTCAACCATTTGTCCAATCGTTTGTCCCTTTTGAATGTATTGCCCTTCCTGAATCGTTTTACTCCCCATATATCCATCGGAGGGAGCAGTGATTACCGCGTATTTAAGATCGAGTTTAATGCGCTCAACTGCTGCTTTGCGCTGTTCAATATCGGCCTCTGCAACGGCAATTTGAGCATTCACATCCTTGGTTTTATTCAGAGAAACACCAAAAGCATTCTTTATGGCTTCATAATTCGATTCTGCAACTTTCAGCCGTGTTTCCACCGCCTCAAACTGTTGACGGGTAACTGCCTCGGTCTTCAACAAATTCTGATAGCGTTCAAATTCTTTTTGTTGTTGCCACAGCTGTGCTTCAGCGGCAGCTATTTTAGCCTGATCAACGGTTGCACTTGTCGAAGCCGTTTTAACATTACTCTGTAAAACCAATAATTGAGCTTCGGCTGTAGCCAAAGCCGCTTTTGCCTGCTGCAACTGAACAACTGCCTCATCTACATCAAGTATTAGCAGCGTGTCTCCTTTATGTATATTCTGATGATCAGTATACCGGATCTCCTGTACGTACCCTGAGGCTCGGCTTAGAATCGGGTTAATATATTCTTTAACTTGAGCATCGTTTGTGTATTCATACCGACAAAAGTTGAAAAACGAATAACCGCCCCAAACAACTAGGACCAGCAAAATACCTAACGCAACGCTATAAGTCACTTTTACTGCGACATGGTCTATCTTTTCGTAAGTTTTTAATTTTTCACTCATTATAACTGGCCTGTTATTTTTAATATTTGATAGTAATGCAACCGAGCAGATATCTGCTTGTTAACCAGATTAAATTTAGCCTGCAGCAACTGTGTATCTGCAGTCAGTAAGTCGGTCATCAGTGTTAGTTGGTTAAAATAGGTTTGGCTAACAATTCTATAATTTTCTTCTGCCTGGCGAATATTCATTGCGGCAACATCAATCTGTACCAAATCTTCGTGTAATTTTTTATAGGCTGATTTTAAGTGAATTCTCAATTGATCATCAGCCTGTAATTTGGCAAGTTCCTGCCTGGCTACAGAGATGGCTGCCGCCCTCTCTTTATGCTTATCGTGATACAAAGCAGAGATATTGTACGAAATCTTCAACCCGGCAATCCCCATCAAATAAGGTGCCTCGGCATAGGGATATAATTTGATTTGCGGATACGAATATGTGTACTCTCCGAAAAGCCCGATTTTAGGTAGTTTATCGGATTTTATTTGTTTTTCGCTCAACTTGGTCAGGTCTATTTGGGTTTGAGCGATTTTCTCCAAAGGGGAGGATAGCATAGCCTGTTGAAGGTAGTCGGCATAAAGTAGTTTTTCACGAGCGACATCACCTTCAATGCTATCGGTCGGTTTAATTAGTTGTTCATCCTCATTACCTATCAGAATATTAAGTTGCTGTGTAGATAGCTCCAAATTATTCTCTATAGTCAACAAGTTGGTTTCTTGTTGCGATAACTGCAACTGAGCTCGCAGCAAATCACTCTTCAGAACGACCCCGTTATTATACAGGTCTGTAATTTGCGCCAGCCGCCTTTTGTTTTGAAGGATGTTCTGTTCAATCAATTTTTTAAACGACAAGGAACGCTGAAGCTCCAAATAACTTTCAGCAACCTTATATCTCACTTCAGCGGCCGTTTCGGCCTGAAGGTAGCCCATCAGGGTTTGTTTCGTCTCGGCCTGCTGAACCTGAACTTTTACCTTATGACCGGCATACAGATTGAAATAAGCATCAATCCCGGCATCATATACACTATGATCGTTTATCGGAATATACTCCGGGGATTTCAAAATCCCGTTCTCAAACACCGGAATATTGCTTAGCTTTCCATAACTGGCACTAGCCTCAACGTGTGGTAGTCTTTCTCGTTTTGCATTAAGTATCTCTTCGTCGCCAATCTGAATATCAACATTCTTCAGTTTCAACTCCTTACTGTAGGCATTTGCTCTTTCCCAAGCTTCTTCTAAACTCAGCTGTAAACTGTCCCCAACTGCATCCATAGCACGAACTGACTGACAAACAGCAAAAAACAACAGAAGAAGCACAATAATCTTTGTCTTCATTTATACCTTTAGAAATTCAGCTGCAAATTTCCGGCTTATTCTTCAGTCTTGTTTTCAATACATGGACAAATATTTTATAATTTGCGCCAATAAAAGCAATAAACATGTCCATACTTGAGAATTTAGTAGGTGCCGTAAACAGAAAGCATGAGGTTTTTTACGTTCTCCATTCGAAGCTTGAAGAAACACTCCCGATACACAGCCACGACAAACACCAGATGTGTTATGTTGAAGGAGGGGTAGCTTTTCTAAACACACCCGACAAATCATACTTTCTACCTGCTCGACATTTCCTTTGGATTCCGGCAGGTATACCGCATAACATTATCTCACGTACGTCGGCGAAAATGGTTTACAATTTCTACTTCCCGGCCAGTCTGTTCCCGGAAGACCATCATGTTCGCGAACGGGAGGGCATCTACCCGGTAACCAATTTGCTTATGGAAATGATTTATTATACCGAAAGCTGGCGTGGAGAGATCGGCGCAGACAAAACGTCAGCCTATGAATTTTTGGTTGCCATGAAAAATGTAATCCTTGATGTAACAGACGCACCTTTACCCATTGCCCTACCAACAACGAAAAATGAAGACTTAAGAGACATCCTGAAATACATTCATCATAATATTCACCAGCCTCTTTCTCTGGAACAGGTCGCCTCCCAATTTGGATACAGCTCACGAACGCTTTCACGTCTTTTTCAAAAAAACATCGATACTTCCTTCCTCCAATACGTCAAGCTTACCCGAATTATAAGAAGCATGGAAGAGCTTTTACAAACAAACTTGTCGATTACCGAAATTGCATACAATGCAGGATATAACAGTCTATCGGCTTTTAGCTACACCTTTCAACAGATCGTCCATAAATCGCCGGCTGAATTCAGAAAGCAAAATACCTAGCATCACTTTTTCTTTAAACAGAAAACCTACCTGATTCCAGGGAATCAGATGCTCCTACAGGGGAGCATTTGCCTTGGTTCGAGGGTCCAAATGCACTCTCCGAGGGTGCGCCGATCACCCTTAAGGGTGCCCTTGCCCTACCTCGAGGGGGCTCTGAGCACCTTAAAGGGTGCCCTTGCCCTACCTTGAGGGTGCTCTGAGCACCTTAAAGGGAGCCTTTACCCTACCTCGAGGGTGCCCGGAGCACCTTAAAAGGTGACTTTGCCCTGGTTCGAGGCAGCAAAATGCACCCCGGAGGGTGCCCTTGCCCTGGTCGAAATGCGGCTTTGCCCTACCTCGAGATTACACCGGGCACCCCCAATCGTAACACACCATAAAAAAAGAGGACAAATTGCCCTCTTACCAATGATTGCTATAATAAATTGCGTTTAAGCCAGCAATGCTTTTACCTTATCGGCAATATCTTTACCATCTGCTTTTCCGGCCAATTCTTTCGAAGCAAGCCCCATTACTTTTCCCATATCTTTCATCGACGAAGCGCCGGCTTTTGAAATAATAGCTTGCACGGCTGCACTTAGCTCCTCGTCGGTCAACTTTTTGGGTAAGTACTCTTCAAAAACAGCAACCTGAACCAATTCTTCAGAAGCCAGATCTTCACGTCCTTGTTCTTTATACAAGTTTGCTGAGTCTGTTCCTTGTTTTGCCAGTTTTTGGATAATCTTCACAACTTCCGTATCCTCCAACTCGTGCGAAGCAGAAGCTGTTTTTGCTTCAATCAACATTTTTTTCACATTACGTAAAGCTCCGGTTTTCTCTTTATCGCGGGCTTTCATTGCTGCTGTCAGGTCAGCATTTATTTGATCAAATAAACTCATCGTTTACAATTTTAAAATTCGATCCTCAAAGTTTTCAAAAAAATGAAGGCTATCCAAATATAAGATCAAGTTTCATGTCCAAAGTTACAAATTCCAAGGCTCAACATTTAGATACACCGAGCCATGTTTGTCAGTCTACATTATCGTGCAAGAACGAGTTATTATCCCGAAGGAAGGTTTTATTCTCATCGTCCTGGGATAAAGAGAAGCGCGACATTTTATTCTGAAACTTTCCTTTATTATTCTCAATTTTCACATTCTTACGACGATAGGCCGGAATATTTTCCAACTTATCAACAAAATCATCGTCCGAACTTGAAAAATCAATTTTCACCGAATAGTCTTCGTCCGGTGTTGGTTGCGGATGATTATAAAGCATATCAAACTCATCCTTTTTCGGATAATCAATCTCAAACTCGATCATACTTTGGTTCGAAGCTTTTTTATCTTCACCGGATTTTGCTTTAAAGGCTTGTGGGCGGGGAATACCACCAAACTGGTCACTTTCATTTTCGCCCAACGAATGGTAAGTTTTCTCAACTTTCTGAGCGGCCATCATTTCGGGAATGCTACTCATACTAAATCCTGTTGCGATAACAGTTACCGAGATTTCTTCTCCCATCTCTTCATCCAGTCCGTTACCCCAAATCAGGTCGGCTTCGTGGCCTGCTTTTGCCTGAATATAGTCGGTAATCTGACCAATTTCATCCATTGTTACTTCTTCCAGACCTGAAGTAATATTCAGCAAAATATTTTGAGCACCACGAATATCATTATTATTCAGCAAAGGAGAGTTCAATGCTTCTTCCACTGCTTTTAAAGCACGGTCTTCACCGGATGCCCTAGCAGATCCCATCAAAGCAACACCGCTTTTACGCATCACCGTTTCAACATCGGCAAAGTCAACATTAATATAGCCTGGAACAGTAATGATCTCGGCAATCCCTTTGGCTGCTGTTGCCAATACATTATCTGCCTTTGCAAAAGCTTCCGAAATTTTAAAATCGCCGTACATCTCGCGAATTCGTTCGTTATTAATAACCAGTAACGAATCAACATGCTCCTGCATCTCGCTGATGCCGTCAATCGCTTGTTTAATACGCCGACGACCTTCGTTGCGGAAAGGAATCGTTACGATCCCCACCGTAAGTATATTTAATTCGCGACAAGCCTGCGCAATAACCGGAGCGGCACCAGTACCGGTACCACCACCCATTCCGGCAGTAATAAAGACCATCTTAGTTTCCTGCTCAATCGCTTGTTTGACGTCGTTAATATTTTCGACGGCTGCTTCCCGACCAATATCAGGTTTGTTTCCGGCACCACGACCTTCGGTTAGCGAAGCTCCCAGCTGCACTTTCATCGGGATAGGGCTGTTACGCAAAGCTTGCGCATCGGTATTACAAACCATGAAACCCACATCCTTAATCCCCTGGTGATACATATGATTAACCGCATTACCACCACCACCGCCAACACCAATTACTTTGATGATGCTCCCGGAAGATTTTTCCAAATCGAAATTCATTATATCGTCAGCCATAACGTGTTCTTTTTCTTAGTTGTTTTCTGTCATTGATTCATCCTGATCGTCGAATAAACGGTTGAACTGCCGCTTAAACCAATTGTCGGTAGTTGCTTCCACGTTTTCGTTGACCAGTTCCCCGGCTGAGCTTTTCTTCCGGGTAGTTGTGCCAGACCTTTTCTGCGTGCTACGTCCTCTAGTCACCTGTGGCTCAGGTCGTAGTTCAAAGACGGTCCCTTCGTAGTTTTCTTCATCCAGATTGATATCAGGAATATCTTCCGTATTTAGGGCATGTTTCTCCACCTTGGGTTTTTCCTGCAACAACTCACTCGGATTTTTATCAAAGCGGGTAGCAGCAATGGTAACACTCACCCGACTACCAAGACTGGCATCAGTCCCATTCCCCCAGATGATGTTTGCCTCCTGCCCTGCACGATCCTGCAGAAACTCAATAATATCACCTATTTCGCCCATTTTTATTTCGTCGTCACCTGAAATAATATTCAGCAAAATATCTTTCGTTCCGCTGATATCGTTACTATCCAACAGCGGCGATTCGAGTGCCTCGAGAACAGCTTTCATTGCCCGGTCTTCACCTTCAGCATAACCTGTTCCCATGATGAACACTTTACTATCAGCCATCACGGTGTGCACATCGGCAAAGTCGATGTTGATCTGACCATGCACAGTAATAATTTCAGCCACACCTTTTACAGCCCCGGTGATGACATCGTCAGCCATTTTAAAAGCTTTTGATGCCGGAAGGTCGCCGTAAATTTTATGTAGCTTATCATTGCTGATGACCAACATGCTATCAACCTGTTCTTTCATTTGGTCGATACCAGCTTTAGCTTGCTCAAAGCGGCGTTTACCTTCTGCCGGTGAAGGGGCTGTGACAACCGCAATGGTTAGTATTCCCATTTCGCGTGCCAGTTCAGCAATTACAGGAGCTGCACCGGTTCCGGTTCCGCCTCCCATGCCTGCTGTAATAAACAGCATCTTCGTATTTCCCTCAAGTACATGGCGAATATCATCCATATTTTCAATGGCGGCCTGTTTCCCGTGTTCGGGCTGGTTACCGGCACCACGACCTTCGGTAAGGGTTACACCAAGTTGAATTTTTACAGGCACAGGACTTTGAGCCATCGCTTGTGCGTCGGTATTGCAAATTACAAAGTCAACACCATGAATACCTTGGGCAAACATGTGGTTGACAGCATTACAGCCAGCTCCACCCACACCCAAAACTTTAATAATTGATGATTGTGCTTTTTCTAATCCAAATTCAATCATGTCCTCTATCATAAGCGAGGATTTTTTCGAGTTTACATATCCGCGGGACTGTCAGAAACAGGTCCCTTACCTTTCGAATCTAATCAACAAATAGCGATAGTAGCAACCTGCCTGTCGACAGGCTTTTCGGATCCTATTTCATTTCGATGCCCTGCTCGTCATTGAAAAACATATCCATCTGACGAGCTACACCTTCTTTAACTGATTTCAGAAAGCCAAACGAACTTGACTTCGTTTTTGCCGGTTTCTTCTTCGTTATCCGTTCTTTTTGACCATCATTCTGAAGTTCCTTCAATCCCATTTTCAGCAAACCTAAAACAGTTGCAAAACGAGGATCTTCGAGTCCTTTCCAGGTTTTATCGGTCTTCAACCGGGGAATGCCTAAACGAACATCCATACCCGTTTGATACTTTAATAACTGATTAAGATTGGGCAACAAGGCTGTTCCGCCTGTTAGAACGATACCGGCTCCAATTCGATCGCCAAAACCAGACTTTTCAATATGAAAGTTTACACTTTCAATAATTTCCTCCAGACGAGCCTGAATGATGTACGCCAAGTTTTTAAAACTAATTTCTTTGGGAGCCCAACCGGATTGTGAAGGAATGGTTACCACCCGGTCTTCAGGAGCAAAATCCCCCATCGCCTGACCATATTGCGTTTTCAATTGCTCTGCCTGAACAGCACCAATTGAGCAACCTTCTTTAATATCATGCGTCAGAACATGACCTCCAAACGGAATTAGAGTTGAATAGCGTAGTATCCCTTCGTGAAAAATGGCCAATTTCGTGGTACCGCCACCAACATCCAGCAAAATAACTCCGGTTTCCTTTTCTTCTTCAGTCAATAGGATTTCAGAAGAAGCCAAGGGGTCGATCACGGCATCTTTCACGGTAATCCCGGTTTGCTGAACACCCTGTCTTAAATTAGCCTCGTAAGCCTCAGGCGCTACCAGAAGTTTAAACTCAACCTCTAAATGTTCAGCTTTCATTCCAATTGGATCAGGACATTCACCTTCCTGGTCAACCTGAAACAATTGAGGCTCGACATGGTAAATTCGATAACCTTCGGGTAGTTCAACACTTCGAACCTTCTGAATCAGGAAATCGACATCTGCCTCGGTTACCAAATGATCTTTATCGATGTATTTTTCGGTCTTTACGCTATATGTTTTGAGTTGCTGCCCAACGATATTGACATACACTTCATCGACTTCGGTTCCCATTTGTTCCTCTGCCACACGAAGCGATTGATCTACCGCCCGACTAACTTCTTCAATATTCATGACAACGCCCCGACGCACTCCTGCTGAGGGGGACGTACCAACGCCGAGAATCTCAACCTTACCGTCCTCATTTAAATGTCCGGCAACAACTACGACTTTCGTAGAACCGATATCTACTGCTGCAACTATTTTTTTGCTCTTGGCCATAAGCTTAAATTTTAGTTTGCGTCCTTTTTCAACATTCGCAGTGGCTCCCAATGCATATTAACGCTTGGTACAAACCACCTGATCTTTATATTTTAAACTAATTGTTTTGTATTTATCCCAGCCCCAACGATTAAATGCTTGTTCGTACAAGGCTTTCAAATTCCGGAATTTTTCCCGGTAATGGTCGGGTTCTCCAAATTCAATCAATTGGTCACCCACCAAAGGCACCATTGACAATTCACCTGATGCATTCACATCAATTTGCTTAATCTGAACCCTCCAAAAATCATCCTGATCTATAAATTCAACCAGAGGAATCAGATTTTTACGGACAAACTGTTCATCGGCTTTACCGGTTACCAGCATCACATGAGCTGTAAATTTCGGGTTCGCAGGAATAACGACTCCCTCCTCATCCATATAATAATCTGTTTGCCCTTCCCAAACCCGTAGCAAAGGCTCACGCTGCATCACTTCAACAATCAAATCTCCTTTAAAATCCATCCGGTCACCCGAAATGTGTCTGTAAACCTCCACATTTTTGATAGCGGGAACTCTCATCAACTTTGCTTCCAGTACATTTGCATTCAGTTCATCCAGCTTCTTTTCGAACAACTTAGGATCTACATTTTTTACCAACCTGCTAACTTCTGCTTCATCAATAAAACGAGGCGAATTATCAGGTATTACTACAGTTAGCTCGTCGCAGTTCACCTGAGACAAGCTTTCCGAAGAAAAAGCAAGCGTCATAATCGCCAGAATTCCTCCGCCTACGATCAATCCTATTTGCAGAATTCGCTTAAACATTTGCCTTTCCTTTTAAGATTTGAGCAATAGGTTCAACCAACAAATCAATATCTCCTGCTCCCATCATCAGAATTACTCCGGGCTTAAAATCAACAGCTTGTTTAATAAGCTCATCTTTTGTTACCAGGTGTTTTTCGTCTAATGCTACCTGATCCAGGATCATCGTCGCATTTACGCCTGCGATTGGCTTTTCGCGAGCCGGATAGATATCCAGCAAATAAAGTTCATCCAACTGACTTAACTGTGCTGCGAACTCAGGAGCAAAATCTTTCGTTCGACTGTACAAATGAGGTTGAAAAACCCCAATCACCCAGCGATCGGCAAACATGGCTTTCACCGAGCTGATCGTTGCCTTTAATTCCTCCGGATGATGCGCATAGTCATCAATTAGAATATAATCGTTCGAGCGATGTCGAATATCGAAGCGACGTTTAACACCCTGATAAGTCGCCACCGCTGCTTTTATCTCATCCTCTGTTGCTCCGGCCAGCAATGCCAGCGCCGATGCTGCCACCACATTTTCAACATTCAGCAAGCCCGGGTAATTCAACTGAATTCCCTGAATACTACCTTCCGGGTGTTTCAAGTCGAAATGGTAGGCTTCATCTTTCAACTCAATATTGGCTGCACAAAAATCTGCATCTTCACTCAATGAATAACTGAAATGCTGAACTGCCGGATTTTCTGCTTCACTAATCGGTAAACCCTTTTTCACAACGACAGCCCCACCTTCGCGCACCTGACCAACGAACTCACGGAAGGATTTCATGATCGATGCATGATCACCATAAATATCCAAATGATCGGCATCCATCGATGTTACCACCGCATAATTCGGATGCAACTGCAGGAAAGAACGATCAAATTCATCGGCTTCTGCCACGAACCATTCACTCTTCGCTGAAAGCAAAAGATTAGTTTGATAGTTCTTTGATATCCCTCCCAGGAAAGCCGAACAGTCCAAAGTTGAACTTTTCAGGATATGAGCCGTCATGGTGGAAACAGTGGTTTTACCATGTGTACCTGCAACCGCACAAGTTTTACCGTTATCGCAGATCATTCCCAATACCTGGGAGCGCTTGCGAATGGGAAAGCCATTACTTTCCAGGTATATTCGTTCCGCCAAGTCTCCCGGAACAGCAGGTGTTAACACCACCAAACAAGTTTCTTTATGCAGCGTGGACATCAGCATCTGCGGCTGATCGGAATAATGCACTGCAATCCCTTCCGCCACCAAAGCTTTGGTCAACTCGGTTTCGGTACGGTCGTAACCGGATACAGCAAAACCGGCATGCTTAAACCAGCGAGCCAGCG
>NZ_JBZQJF010000016.1:0-16549 GCF_059905295.1 Mangrovibacterium sp. | reverse complement strand
GGAAGCAGCCTTCATAACCGGACTAACTTTCCTTCCGGAGAGATCATATACCGCAATATCACTTTCAACTAACTGCATTGAGTTATGGATTAAGGTAACCTTACCTGTTGTTGGATTTGGATAAAGGGTCGGTTCACTACCAGTTATTTCATCAGCAACGATCAAACTGCTTCCGGTTGTTGACAAAGTCGCTGATTTGGTATTATTACCTTTACATCGGCTGGAAGTGGAGCTGGCTTCGGATCCTGTGGACGTCTTATGCAAGCCATTATAGGAGTTTACACCCCATATTAACCGGGCACCATCAAAGCGAGCTTGCCAGGTTCCTATTCCGGGCATAAACAAAACCGGTTGATCATTGGCATCAAAGGCTCCTTCTCCCGATACAAAATTGTTTTCACCTACTTCAATATAGACGGGCGCATCGTTCGGATTTTCGTATTCGAAATTGGCCAGATAGGAAAAGCCGTCAGGATCATGATTTAATGGTTCAACGCAAGTGAGGTTGGTTTTAATATTCCTTACCCCTCCACCAAACGGATTTACATACAGGGTACCATTTACCGGCTCCATTGTGTAATTTGCAGCAGCCGCAGAGGGCATAATCTGATACATTCCGGCAACATCCGAATATTCGGGTGACAGTGTGAACATCAAATTCTGAACAATGGATTCATCTTCACCATTAACAAAACCCGTATAGCTTGCTGTAAATTCAGGAAGCGGATCACCTTCGTAAATCACTTTATCGTCGGCGATAACCTGAGCAACTGCCGGACTGATCGTATAGGTTGCAGTTGTACTTCCGTAATAATTCGGATCATCAATGGTTGCTGTTAGCTCAAACGTTCCCGTATTGACAGGAATAGCTGTTCCTCCATCATAGGTTAGATTGAAGTTTAATCCAGCAGGATCAGTCACAACTTTCGGGCTGGTTTGCAAGCCATCGTAAGTTTTTGTCAGGTCTTCCGCAACAAAATCAATCGTAGCTTCAGCCGGTTCTACCGTCAATTTCCCCAGTCCGTAATGTACATTGAAGTTGGATGAAATCAGAGATCCGGGAACAATAAGATGCTCACCAACGGTATTGCCTGTAATCAGCGTAATTGAACGCAATACGACACTTCCGGGGTTTGTTCCGTCAAGAATAGCCAGGTCCTCGTCGCTCAGAATTACGATTGTCTCACTATTACTTTCATCATTAATGGTGGACGAGTTCACCAATGCGATTGAATTAACTAAGGCGACAGCATTAACTAAAGGAATAGCACTCACCAAATTACCATCGCTATCGTAACTATTTACCAAGGCTGTACCATTAACCAGGGCAACGGCATTAACTAAGGCAACAGCGTTGACCAAAGCAACGGCATTAACCAGAGCTGTGGCATCCAACAAAGCTTCAGGATCGATATAGGTTCCATTGACTAACGCAGTGGCGTTAACCAAAGCTGTGGCATCGCTAATCATAAACGATTTATTAACCAAAGCTGTGGCATCCAATAAAGGTTCTCCTAGATCATTCACCAGGGCAATCGCATTGACGAGAGCTATTGCATTAACCAAAGCCGTTGCATGTGTTTGCTGCAGATCGGTTTGAATAGCTGTATCGATGACCGGATCTATCTGAACATTGTTCTCCGGGTTTAATGTATCCTGGTTATAGATATACGCATAGTCGAAGCCCGTAATTTCCTCTCCATACGTAATTGTTTTATCAACTGGTTTAACCAGCAAATCCATTTTATTGATCGTTAACAGCCCGGGAACAAAAACAAAATCATATTTCTCCAACAAAGCCAGGTCCAACGAATCAACAGCTTCAACACCACTGTCCGGATTCAACGGATCTGATGAGTCAGCAGTAATTTGCCACAAGCCAACGTTACTCAAATCATCAGCCGTTGTTTCAAAGGCAATTGATTTTATTCGGGCTAAGGCATCCTCGCTCAAGTCTGCATCATCTAATCCTACTGAATCAGTCGTGCTAATCAGCGAGTAGCTTGCTGTAAATTCAGGCAGCACTTCCCCATACTTCTTCTCCTTATCATCTATCTGAACGTAAATCTTTTCTTTGGATGAGAAATAAAGCCGATTGGAAAGTCCACCATCTGTGCCATTGGTTCCTTCTTTGGGCGGATTGTACGCTTCAACGTATGGAAAGAGCTCATCAAATTCGGGGATAGTTGCCACCAATACCGAATCGCCAACCAAAGTGGACTGCGTACTCAGCGGTTCCCCATTCAGATAAATTTCCGATTCATTCGTAAAATAAGAGCCGCTTACACTCACCTCAACAGGCTCGGCACCAAGGACCAAGGTTGTATCATAACTAATAGCTGTTATACTGGGAGAAGGATTCGCTAAATCCAATAAAGCTTTATCGGCCTGAATAAAACCATAACCGGAAGTATAATCAAAGCCCGGTGTATTCATATCGTCGGCAGTAGACTGCAAGAGGTTTTTCAGTTCATCGGGCTGTATCCCGGCATCGTAAAATTTAGATCTGGCTTCGTATATTAAGGCAGCAACACCTGCTGCATGCGGAGCAGCCGCGGATGTACCAAAGAAATTCGGAAATCCATCACCATCAATATTAACACCACCTAATTCAACAGTCGTATTTACACCATTGGGGGCACATATCTCCGGTTTATTCCGAACAAGGCCATTCACCGGTGTTCCCCCAACCGACGAAAAAGATGCTATTGTTGGCGGATCAACATCGAAAGCAGGCGTATTACTGTAAAGAACTGCACCAACGGCAATGGCTCCTTCAGCATTAGCTTGCCCAACAAGCGTCGAACCAACCGAAGAGTACTCATCGATTGTGAGATCTCCCCGGAAAACGACATACTTAAAGAAAACATGATCGGGGCCCGAAGCCTTATTGATCAGGATATTGGTTTGCGCCCCTCCGCTTCCCACTGTAAAGGGTAAAACTTCAACTGCTTGCCGACCAATATTATCGCGGTTGAAACCGAACAAGGTGGTTCCGTTATTATTCGCCAAATAGATATCCAGATCAGTATTCGTCACATCGTATCCCGAACCATCATCCCATTGCAATACAATGGTATAACTGCCTTCTTTCAAGGATACACTCTGGTAAATATCATCGCCTCCATCACCAGCAAAATTATGGGCGACACCTTCCAAATTGGTTGCCATGGAACTTGCGATGAAGCTTCCCTGATATGATTTTTCACCATAATTGCCTGCTGCTGAGAAATAACTGACACCCTCGTTTTTCACTTGGTTAACTGCTTGGGCAATCATTCCATCGCGCAAAAACGGTTGAGTTATATAGGTAATGTCATCAACAATAATATCGCAACCGGCATCTTTCATGTCAATAATTCCCTGGGCAAAATCGGCTGCACTAACATAACCGGTTCTAAAGGCCAGTTGAGCTTTGGGGGCAATGTCGTGTACAATTTGCAACATGGCCCGTCCCTCATCACTCAAGGTCCCGTAAGGATAATCCTTAAGTACATCAACCGGTGTTGGATTTTCCGGATTTCCGGTACCCGGCAAAACACCTTTTTGAACATCATCTTCAGCCGGATTACCCAAGATGGTATTATAGCTATCGGAAATTACACCAATCTTCACTCCAGCCCCGGAAAGATTAAAACCGGCTCGTGCAAATTCTGATTTCATGGCCTTATCGCCCAACGACGTTACGATCCCTGAAGTTGGAATTGCGGGGTATTCCGGACGAACAAAATTCAGATAATCGCCAAGTACGTTCAACGAGAAAAGATTCAAAATCGGAATCTTACCGGAAATTGTATTTTCATCCTTTCCCTCAGCAACATCATATAAACCATAGGTTGATTGAAGTAAGCTTAAGGCTGAGCTATACATTCCTTCTTTCACACTAATTTCAACCATCACATCCGACCCATAAATCTGGAAGATATCATTTGTCGTCATGGTGCCTCCTGCAACATAAAAGTTGTAAAGAGAATTGAGCTCCGGACTGATCAGTGAAACCAGCTTACCTCCCTCCGGAGGTGTGTAATAAGGAAATATATTTGAATCGCCACAATCCAGTACAGACTGAAAATCCTCAATGCTAAAGTCAACAACCAAAAAATCGCCCCCCGCTTTAACCTGGGTTCTTTGGCTCTGCAAACCGCCGGTTAGCGTATAAGTGATTATGAACTCTCCAGGTTCTCCATTGCCGAAACCGGAAGTACCGGTTATACGAAACCCATCGAAAGGATCGCCTGCCAGCTTCGGTCCCAAGTCAATATTTTTATAATTCAGATTACCGGTGACCAGCGTTACAAAAACATCGGAATAGGTTCCCGGTTCTGCCTCAACCGAATACCTTGCCATGGCTTTGCAACCGTCAATACAACCATCATGCTTAACATTCAACTCAATGGTGTAGCTACCATCTCCATTATCAACAACCGATTGAATCGTGGTAGAATACCCTTGTCCCTGTTCTTTCACATAGGCACAATCAGTTTGAGCATTCGCCTTATATAGCATGCCAGAAAACAAGATAAACACCAGAATTTTTATTGAAAGAATAAATAACCTCGAAGTAAAATTTCTTTTCTCCATACAACACAGTTTTAATTTGAGATCGGGATAAATTCAGCTAAGGATCAATGAACAAGTTCATTTTACAGGGATGAAAGAGAACAACAAGCAATAAAATGCTTGTTTATGCTCTTTTAGGATCACAAAAAGTTGAATTGAAATGCCCCGGAAGCTTAAGTTACCTTTATGACATTTCCGATATTTTGTCGAGGAATTATATCAGAGGAGTAATAGAGAAGGCTAAAGAGTATATTCTAAAATTTGAGATTATCCATAATCAAAAACACAGGAAAACGGGGATTTATGCCCTGAATGCAGGCCTGTTATTCCCCCCACATTATCCCAAAAGCTGGGTACTTTTCGTTCTAAAAAGCGTCTCTCAACACATAGGGCCACAACTATTTTTGCCAGATGTTGGGTATAACAACTAGTCTTTGCGGGAATTGAATTAACCCGACCATAACTATCCAGTCCATTTTTCATGAATCACCCTTTTAGTTAATTTACATTAGCTTTATTCGTTCTCTCCATTCCTTAAGCAGACAATGTAATCCTCTAAAAAAAGCGTCTCAAAACAGAACTGTAAATCAAATAGCCCTTTCCAATTAACTAAAAGTGTTATTGGGGTTAAGGTAAGTACTGAGTTTTAAACGAATTCGATTTACAGGAATAAAAGATATTATATTCCCATATTAAAATCAAGTGAAAACAATCACTTAACTGTAAATTAACTTTTCATTTACACAAAATGTATCGTAAAAAAGCTTACCAAGAAACAGGTTAGCGCTTAATCAGTTCATCAATTTTAATGACCTTAATTTCTTTGGCTGAAGACCTACGAAACAATAACATAGGAGCCGAAACCCCCAACGAAAGAGCCATCAGTACAAAAAGAGCTTTCAGACCATTATTAACGGTTCCATGAATTAAGGTATCAAAAGTAGCCTGATCAACATCGCTGGTAAGACGGATAATTCCTAACATCATTCGGTATGCAAAGGCTCCCGGAACCATGGGGATAACCGATGGAATTGCAAATACAAATGGCGGTGCATGTCGGTTATGGGCAGCATATATACTTAGGAACCCAACCAGCATTGCACCGAAAAATGAACCTAAAATAATTCCGCCACCAAGTTTCATGGTCACTAACTTTAAACTTCCACCTATAGCACCAAGCGTAAAGATGACCCAAAGCGTACGAATTGGCACATTAAATAAGATGGCAAAACCAACGGCAGCAAAGCCCAGCCAAATCCAATGTTCTAAAAAAGGTATCCACTCCATCGTACTAAAAATTATAGATTAAAATTGTACACAACATACCTAAAGCAATGGAAAAAGAAATCATCAAGCCATTCATTCCCCGAACCAGGCCATTCATGATATTTCCGTCCAGTAAATCAGAGAGGGAATTAATCAACGGAATACCGGGAATCAGATAAAGCACCGATGTTGCAAAAGCATGTTCCGGATTCGTGCCAATACCAAATTTCACAGAGCTTCCTGCAATTAAACATGAAGTAAACGATGCAAAAAAGATACATAGGTAAGCGTTGAATCCTTTTTTTACGGCTTCCTGACGAATAAACAAGCCACAGAATGTTGCAACATAAGCAACAATCATTTCAACAGCTCCACCACCAAACAAGCGGCAAAACGAAGCCCCCGCTAAAGCAACAGTTGCAAGAATGACTATTCTAGGGAAGTGCGGCAAAGATTTAAGACGTTTAATCTCGCTCCAGATTTGCTCAAAGGTCCAGTTTTCTTCTACTACATGCCAACTCATCCGGCTAATTCCGCTAACCATTCTGAAATTGGCTCCATGTGGAGAAGTCCTTTTTAAACTACTCTGATAATAGTCGTTTTCTTCATCAAAAATTGTGAGCATCAACGCCCGATGAGTAATCAACAATTCCGCATTATAGCCAAAACCACTGGCAATGCGCAGTATAGTAGTCCTGATTCTCGCGGAGTTAGCTCCCGAAGCCATCAGCAACGATCCTACCTCTAACAGAATCTTACTCAACTCCCGGATGCGTTTAAAATTTGAGTTTTCCATATAGTCATCTAAGGTTTGGGTTTGCGAAATAAATGAATTCTTCCTTCAGTCTGTACATTTTTACTCGTCCGTCACCTCGGATTTAAACTTATCTTATCGAAAAAAGATTCGATTACTTATTCAAAAAAGCAGGCAAGCCCAATCATTATGCTGTAAATAGATGCAAATCACAATCAAAAAGCCAATTATTCTCATTGCCATAACCCAGGCATAATATTCGCTTAATAATCCAACTTCTTTTCTATCAAATTACCACAAAACACAAATAATTGATAGACATTTTTCCCTATATTTGGAAAAGGGCAGTCATTTTGAAAGAATAAAATTACTCCAAAAATCACATTTGCTACAGACTAATACATTATGAGAACGATATGCCGAAGATCAATTTTGAAAATTATGAGACGGAGGGATTTTTCGATGAAATGTTTGAGAGTGACAAACAGGTAAAATCTCACTACGCACTTTTTTATGACAACCTTCAGAAGATGGGCATAAAAAAGCTCAATCTACTACAACACTCAACCGACCGGGTTCAGCTTTCGCTTGGTATGACGTTCAACGTTTATAGTGACAACCAGGGTATCGAACGTATTTTACACCTGGATATTATCCCTAGAATTATTAGCGGGCAGGATTGGAATTTCCTGGAAGAAGGGTTAAAGCAGCGGATTTATGCTTTAAACATGTTCGTGGACGATATTTACAACGGACAAAAGATTCTGAAAGATAAGATCATTCCCAAAGAACTGATTTTAAACAGCCAAACCTACCTGAAACAATGTATCGGGCTAAAACCACCTAAGGACGTTTGGATACATATTACGGGTTCTGACATCATCAGAGGTGCCGACGGGGGTTATTACGTTTTAGAAGACAACCTGCGTTGTCCATCAGGCGTATCCTACATGCTCGAAAACCGGGAAATTTTAAAACGTACTTTCCCCGAAGTTTTCGAAAAAATGAATGTTCGCCCCGTCATGAACTACACCCATAATTTACGGGATATGCTTGAGTCGTTGTCTCCTGGTGGTGGTAGTTCAATAGCCGTATTAACACCTGGCTCATACAACTCAGCCTATTTCGAACACGCCTACCTGGCACAGCAAATGGGTGCTGAATTGGTCGAAGGACGCGATTTGATTGTAAAGAACGATATTGTTTACAAGATCACGACGAAAGGATTGCAACGAATCGATGTAATCTATCGCCGGATTGATGACGACTTTATTGACCCGGAAGTTTTCCGTCCGGATTCGTTATTAGGTACTCCGGGTTTATTCAAAGCCTACCTGAAAGGAAATGTTACCCTGGTTAATGCACCGGGAACTGGAGTTGCTGATGATAAAGCAGTGTATGCCTATGTTCCCGAAATTATCAAATACTATTTGGGTGAAGATATGATTCTTCCAAACGTGCAAACCTACATCTGCGATAAGGAGGACGAACGCCAATATGTAATTGAGAATATCGACAAGCTGGTAATCAAGCAAACCGATGCATCCGGTGGATACGGCATGTTAATTGGGCCAAAATCGACGAAAGAGGAACAAAAAGAGTTCATTGAGAAGATCAAGAAAAATCCCCGAAACTACATTGCTCAGCCAACAATTAATTTGTCGCGGGTACCAACCCTGACTGACGAAGGAATACAAGGACGCCATGTAGATTTGCGCCCCTATATTCTGTATGGAAATGAAATAAAAATTACTCCGGGAGCACTAACCCGTGTAGCCCTTAAAAAAGGCTCATTGGTGGTGAATTCATCTCAAGGCGGTGGAAGTAAAGATACCTGGATTGTAGATAACATTTAAAGCTGAAGAACATGCTTAGTAGAGTTGCAGAAGCGATGTACTGGATGACCCGGTACGTGGAGCGGGCTGAAAACTATGCCCGGTTTATGGATGTGAGTTTCAATCTGACATTAGAACTTCCTCCACACCTGTCCGAGCAGTGGCAACCTTTAGTGGTTACAACCGGCGATTGGGACTTGTATAAAATGATGAATAAAACAATCGACAAACAGAAGGTTATCTACTTTTTGAGCTTTGATCCTAAAAACCCAAGTTCGATTTACAACTGTATCATCAATGCCCGGGAAAATGCCCGGTCAATTCGCCCTGAGATTACCAAAGAACTTTGGGAACAGATCAATTACCTGTACTATTTTGTAAAAAACGGGTTAAACAAAAAAGTCTGGCAAAAGAAAGACCCTCGCCTGTTTTTCGATGAAATAAAAAAAGGCATTCAACTATTTTGGGGAATTATAGATGCTACGATTTCAAGGAACGAAGCCTGGCATTTTGGTCGAATTGGCAAATTACTGGAACGAGCTGATAAAACCTCCCGTATACTGGATGTAAAATACCATATGCTGTTACCATCGGCTAGCGATGTTGGTACACCCGTTGACATTATCCAATGGGCAGCGTTATTAAAATCAGTCAGTGCTTACGATATGTACCGCAAGAACAACGGGAAACTGACACCTTCCGGAATTGCTAGCTTTCTTATTCTTGACAAAGAATTTCCAAGGTCCATCTTACGATGCATCAACCATGCTGCAACCTCCCTAAAGATGATTTCCGGAAGCGGGTATGGTTATGCTAACGATGCTGAAAAAGAAATCGGAATTCTGGAATCGCAATTGGAGTATGCCGATATTCATGACATTATCCGGGGTGGTATGCATGAATATCTTGATAACCTCCAGATAAAGTTGAATAAGATTTCCAGTGCTATTTTTGAGTCATTCTTTTCTAGAGAAAACAACTGTTCAAAAATGTAACCAACAATAATCCATATGGCTTTAAAAGTTGTCATTTCACACAAAACGGTCTATAAGTACGATCGGTTAATCAACCTTTCTCCTCATATTATCCGGCTACGTCCGGCGCCGCATAGCCGAACCCCCATCGAAGCGTATTCCATAAAAATTAAACCAGAGGAAAACTTTTTTAACTGGCAACAGGATCCCTTTGGAAACTACCAGGCCCGCTTGGTTTTCCCCGAGAAAACAAAAGAGTTATCCATCGAGGTTGAAATTATCGCAGATTTAAAAACAATCAACCCTTTTGACTTTTTTATTGAAGAATATGCTGAAGAATACCCGTTTTCTTACGAGGAGTCACTTCAAAAAGAATTGGTTCCTTATTTGGAAATCAACGAAAGCGGAAAGCTATTGAAGGATTGGATGAAAACGATTGATCGCTCGCCCAGACGAACCATTGACTTTCTCATTGACCTCAACCAGAAACTCCATAAATATCTGAACTACACCATCCGGATGGAACCAGGGGTGCAAACCTGCGAAGAAACACTGGAAAGGCGAACCGGTTCGTGCCGCGATTTTGCCTGGTTAATGGTTCAGGTTTTCCGCCACCTCGGAATCGGAGCTCGCTTTGTTTCAGGTTATCTGGTTCAGCTCACTTCCGACGAAAAGTCACTGGACGGGCCTTCGGGACCGGAGAAAGACTTTACCGATCTGCATGCCTGGGCCGAAGCCTATGTGCCTGGTGCCGGCTGGATCGGCTTCGATGCAACATCTGGACTACTGGCTGGCGAAGGTCATATTCCATTGGCCTGTACACCACATTATGCCAGCGCAGCACCGGTTACCGGGTACACCGATGTTTGTGAAACCGAATTTTTTCACTCCAACACGGTTACCCGGATATTTGAATCGCCCAGGGTAACCAAGCCTTACACCGAGAACCAGTGGAGCGAAATTTATAACCTGGGATTCAAGGTAGAACAAGAACTTCAAGATCAGGATGTTCGTCTTACCATGGGCGGTGAACCGACTTTCGTCTCGATCGACGATATGGAATCGGAACAATGGAACACGGCTGCTGATGGCACCCATAAACGAGAATTGGCAGCCAACCTTTCAGCCCGGTTATTGGAACGATTCGGGAAAGGCGGCGTTCTTCATCATGCCCAGGGGAAATGGTACCCCGGGGAACCATTACCTCGCTGGCAGATCGGAATCTATTGGAGAAAAGACGGATTGCCCGTTTGGAAGAATCAAACGCTGCTGGCGTCCTTCACCCGACAATACAAATTAACTCCTGATACGCCTGAACAATTTCTAAAAACACTGACACAATATTTAGGTATCAGAAATGACACCATTTTACCGGCATACGAAGACACCTTTTATTTCCTTTGGGAAGAAGGGCGTTTACCGGTTGATGTTGACCCGTTGAAATCGGATTTGAAAGATCCGTTAGAACGTAAGCGTTTAGCCGAAATACTAAAGACCGGATTGGATAAACCGGTTGGCTATGTGCTTCCAATCAATCGGTATAAAACCCGATGGATTAGCAGCCAATGGGAATTCCGCCGTAAGCATCTATATTTAACCCCCGGTACTTCACCTGTCGGCTTAAGACTTCCGTTGAGCTCACTTTTAAGCAACCCAGCATGGGACAGCGAGCCTGTTTTTGAACCGGATTTATATGCGCCAACCGGAATTTTGGGAGAATATGACGAATTAGTTCAAAACCGGAAGAAAGCAGGTGCCCCGACTCAGAAGTTGCCCCAGCCATTTATAAAAACAGCTATTTGTGCCGAAATTCGGGAGAATAGACTTCACCTATTCCTGCCTCCTCTTGATAGTGCCGAGGTATTTCTTGACCTTACTGCTGCGCTTGAGGCAACGGCTGAAGATCTCCAGGTTCCAATCATCATTGAGGGCTATGAACCGCCTCGCGACAATCGCATGGAACAGCTCAAAGTAACACCGGACCCGGGAGTTATTGAAGTAAACATTCACCCTGCAAAAAACTGGAAGGAGCTTACTGAAAACACACTTGCTCTTTACGAGGAAGCCAGACAAGCTCGTCTGGGAACCGAAAAATTCATGATCGACGGCAAGCATACCGGCACTGGAGGCGGAAACCATGTGACAATCGGAGGTAGCTCACCTTCAGATAGTCCACTACTTCGAAATCCGGATTTATTACGCAGTTTAGTTACTTTCTGGCAACACCATCCGGGACTTTCATACCTGTTCTCCGGGGCATTTATTGGCCCAACCAGTCAGGCACCACGCATTGACGAAGGAAGGCACGACAACCTCTACGAATTGGAAATCGCCTTCGAACAAATACCGAAAGGGAAAGATGTACCTTATTGGTTAACCGATCGCCTGTTTCGACATATGCTTACCGACATCACGGGAAATACGCATCGGGCCGAATTTTGTATCGACAAACTTTATTCGCCGGATTCCTCTTCTGGTCGTTTAGGTATTTTAGAACTTCGGGCCTTCGACATGCCGCCTCATGCCTACATGAGTTTAATGCAGATGTTACTCGTTCGGACTTTAGTTTCCTGGTTTTGGCGAGAACCATACAAGCATAAGCTCGTCCGTTGGGGAACTGAATTGCACGATAAGTTTCTGATGGAGCATTACGTCAAAGAAGACATTAAGGACATTGTTGAGCAATTGAATGATGCAGGTTATCCCTTCAAACTAGACTGGTTCGATCCATTCTTTGAGTTCCGCTTTCCCTTATACGGCATGATGAACATTCAAGGCATCGATTTGGACCTGCGGATGGCAATTGAACCATGGAATGTTCTGGGTGAAGAGATGACCGGACGGGGTACTTCCCGCTATGTAGACTCTTCGATAGAACGCATACAGGTGAAGTTGAATAATTTTGTTGACGAGCGCTATATCCTGACCTGTAACGGCGTAAAAATTCCACTGTCGCCAACAGGTAAAAAAGGTGAATATGTTTGTGGTGTTCGCTACAAGGCATGGCAACCCTGGTCGGCATTACATCCCACAATCGGAGTGGATACTCCCCTGGTATTCGACATTGTTGACACCTGGAATGCGAGGTCGATTGGTGGTTGTACCTATTTTGTTTCGCACCCGGGAGGACGTTCCTATGAAACATTCCCGGTGAATAGCTACGAAGCCGAATCACGCCGCATCAACCGATTTTGGGATATTGGCCATACCCAAGGAGAAATTGCTCCTCCCGAAAATCAGGCATACAGTCAGGAGCCCGTACGAAAAATCCAATCACATGCTGTTGTAAAAAACTTTAATTACAAAGAAATTCCTGTAAGTTTGGAGTTTCCGCACACGCTGGATTTACGCCACAACTGGAAAATAGATTAATGACAAGCTGATCAATACGATATGCCATTGAAAGACTATCTGATACAATGTGATAACGATGAAGTTAAACCAACAAAACAAGCATCCAGTCCGGTTTGGGAGCAACTGTTCCAAAACATAGACACCATTGGGTTTAACGAACTGAGCTCACGACAGGCAGACCTGAACTGGCATCTTACGGAGAATGGTGTGACCTACAACATATACAATGATCCGCAAGGGCTTAACCGCCCGTGGAATCTCAATGCCATCCCTACCTTAATCGACGAAAAGGAATGGGCGGTTATTGAGAAAGGTATTCAGCAAAGGGCCGAACTATTCAATCTAATCTTAAAAGACCTCTACGGAAAACGGGAGTTGATTACCAAAGGAATTATTCCGCAGGAGGTAATATACAGTCATCGGGGATTTATTCGTGCTTGCGATCAAATTACGTATCCAACCGCAAAGCAGTTATTGGTATATGCTGCCGACATTGCCCGCGGGCCGGATGGCCAAATGTGGATTTACAGCGACCGGACACAGGCTCCCTCGGGAATGGGCTATGCACTGGAAAACCGGCTAACCATTGGACGCGTTCTTCCGGAGCTTACGAATGGGTTAAACGTGCGAAGATTAACCAATTTCTTTAAACATTACAATAACCTGCTGATTAGTTCATCGCCTCGAAAAACCGATTCGCCTACCATCGTTGTTTTAACGCCAGGCCCTCTCAATGAAACTTACTTCGAACATGCCTATATTTCGTCCGTTATGGGTTATCCCCTGGTTCAAGGTAACGATTTGGTTGCCCGGAATGGATACCTGTGGATGAAATCATTGAAAGGACTAAAACAGGTCGATGTCGTTCTTCGTCGTGTTGACGACCTTTATACCGACCCGCTGGAACTGCGTGAAGATTCACAGCTTGGTGTTCCCGGTCTGCTAGAAGTTGTTCGTCAGCAAAATGTAGCTATCATCAACCCCATTGGCTCACGGGTTTTGGAAAATCCCGGCCTAATTCCGTTTATTCCGGGGATTGCCAGATACCTGTTGAATGAGGATTTGATATTACCACAGGTTGCTTCCTGGTGGTGCGGGCAGGAACGGGAAAAGCAATATGTGCTCGATCATTTATCGGAACTTGTTGTTCGCCGTATTGACCGTCCGCATACCGATAGTGTTTTTGTTGGTTACCAAATGAACAGTGGTGATTTGCAGGAGCTGCGGGAGCAAATCAAGGACCGTCCTTACCGCTTTGTTGCACAAGAACGAATTGGCTTCTCAACAACACCAACATTCATCGGACGAACAATGGAACCTCGAAATATGGCCATAAGAACTTTCGGTGTTGCAAGCAATAAGGGTTATGAGATTATGCCGGGAGGACTGGTACGCGTTGCTCCCATGATGGGAAATACGACCGTTACCAACCAAACCGGTGGCCTAAGTAAGGACTTCTGGGTAATTGGAGATCAACCAGAGAAAGTATCTTCGGTTCCCTCCATTTTGCAATCTTCCGGCGCCGTAGAAACTGATTTGGATAATCTCCCCAGCCTGACTGCCGAGAACCTGTTCTGGGCAGGGCGTTATGTGGGAAGAGCCTTGGCAACATCACGCTTCTTGCGCATGGTTCTGAAGCAGATGAACTTCACAAACTTTAATGACCGAAAGCCTAATCACGAAAGTCTGCAGGCACTCTTTAAAGCAGCAACGAACCTCACCTGCACCTTCCCGGGCTTCTTCAACGAAGAAGTGATGGAGGACCCGATTACTGAAATTTATTCCATTATTCTTGATGGCTCGAGAACCGGGAGCTTATCGAATACCATGAGCATGTTTTTTAACGCTTACTACTCAATCCGGAACCTCTGGTCATCGGATATGTGGCGGGTTTTTGGGCGTATCAATGCCATTTGGCGAGAAATAGAACATGAAAAGAAAATTACCAACAGACGACTGATTCAAACACTGGATCAACTCATCACTCGCCTGATTGCATTTATGGGACTGGTTGAGGAAAGTATCCTGATCGATCAGGGACTGCTGCTTTATTTCATCGGACTTCAGATTGAACTGAGCATGCTGAATATTTCAAAGTGTCGCAGTCTTTTGTCAGTTAAATTTGACGACCATACCGAATACGAAGTTCTGGAGGCCTTGCTGAACAGCCACGAAAGTCTGAATATTTACCGGCACAGCTACCGTTCATATATCAAAATCGAAAATGTAATCGACTTAATTATTCTCGATCAGAAATATCCCAGATCGATTGCATTTCGCTTCAATCGATTAAATAAGGACTTAGCCTCCCTGCCCAAGTCACATGTTTCTCATGAACTAACCGACTTCGAAAAATTCGTTTTTGAAGGCTTCTCAAAACTACGGTTGGCCAACAGCAACGAGCTTGCCAAGGTGGATGGTGAAGAGTTTATCCGAACGAGTTTGGACGAACTGTTATCAACCTTAAGTGATCTTTTATATCACACATCATTAGCCATAACGACCACCTACTTCAGCCATAGTTACCAACAGAATCAACTTATCAATCAGAACTTTTCAGTTTAAGCCTATGATTTTTAAGGTCATTCATAAAACAAGCTACCAATACGACAGTTATGTCAGTTATTGCCACAACCTGGCAACTTTGCGACCGAGAGATTTACCGGGGCAAAAATTGATTGACTTTCAGCTTGAGATAACGCCAAATCCTTCCGAAATCAATGAACGCGTTGATTTTTTTGGCAATTATATCACGCGCTTTTCGATACAGGAGCCGCACCAAGAGCTAATTGTAACTTCCAGAAGCCTGATTGAAAGGAATTATCAATCAATCACAGAAAAATATAACACAGATGCTTGTCGGAAACCAACAATGGCAGATGCACTAAAATACCCGCATCCATTGGATTATGTTGCTTTGGAGGCCAACCAGTACATGCTTGAATCCCCTTTAATTCGCAAAATAGCGCCTGAAATCCGGACCTATGCAGCGGAATCATTTCAAGCTAACCGCTCAATTTTTGATGCCGCCAAAGAGCTTATGAACCGTATTTTTGTCGATTTTCAGTTTGTGCCTGGTTTTTCGGATGTGGCAACACCCCTGCATACCGTTTTTAATGAGCGAAAAGGCGTTTGTCAGGATTTTGCACAAATAGCTATTGCCTGCATTCGTGCTGTAGGCCTTCCGGCTCGCTATATGAGTGGATATATTGAAACATTACCTCCCAAAGGGCAAGAGAAGTTAGTTGGAGCCGACGCCTCACATGCGTGGTTTGCAACTTTCATTCCCGGTTTTGGATGGGTCGATTTTGACCCCACCAATAATTTGATTCCCGAAAACCAACACCTTGTGGTTGCCTGGGGGCGCGATTATTTTGATATTCCTCCTTTGAAAGGCGTAATCTACAGCAACGGCCATAATGTGATGACCGTTTCTGTTGATATCCGCGAAGCAGAATTTGGACAGAAAACGCTACAAAATAGGATGTAATGTGATTTGTATTTATTAACTATTCCTTCCTGAATTTTATTTCTCAGCACGAATAGCTCCCATTCAATTTCCAGAGTAACTCCGGGCTAAAAAAAGACCGAACAGCTACACAGAACAACTAAAAATCTCATTTTAAATCAAATTATTCTCATCGTGTTACCTTTTGTATAAGGCTATTTCAGGATGAGACAAACACATAAAAAAACAGACATGATTCCCGGGAATCACCAACAGGGATGAAAGTGGAGGAAAACAAGAGAAGGCAGTTGGAAACAATTGAAGACAATCGAATGGAGATGGGAACTTACTCGAAGCG